>CAIUDO010000760.1 GCA_903897935.1 uncultured Pseudomonadota bacterium | reverse complement strand
CTGGACCAGCGAGTCGAGCTTCTTGAGGTCCTTCTTCGCGCGATCGAAGTCGTCGTCCACGCGGAACTTCTGCTCGTTGTCGCCCTTCACGAACACGATGTTGCCGTTGTTCCGGATCTTGAACTTCTCGGATAGATCGGGGGCCATCGGCTGGTCGACGACGTGCAGCTCGAGCATGCCGGCCGGCGCCGCCGCCACCACCGCCTCGAAGTACGGGACGAGGCTCTCCTTGACCGCGTTGCCGGGGGCGTAGAACAGGTAGATGTCCACCTTTTCCGACAAGGTTCCGGCGATCGCGAGCGTGGACGTGCCGGGCTGCGCCACCTTGAAGTAGGCGACGTCCCACTCGGTCTTGTGCTGGCTGCCGAGGTAGTTGAGGGGGAACACCAGCGCGATGCCGAGCGCGGCGCCCACGCCAGCGCGGATCGCGCGACCGGCGGCGCCGATCGGCATCTGCACCGGGTGCTGCGTGATCATCCAGTCGAGCAGCGCGAGCGGGATCGCAGACACGAGCCAGAGGATCATCCACAGCGCGCTGAGCGAGCCGGACCAGCGCTTGGCGGCCTCTTCGTCGAGGCCGAGCGCCTCTGCTTGGTTGGACGCCGCGTAGACCACGAGCGCGACCAGCGCGACGACGTGCAGCGCGAGGGCGGACTTGTGGGCGCCGGCCTGGCTCTTCTCGGCGCCCGACATCCGCGCGACGCG
The DNA here is from genome assembly GCA_903897935.1 of uncultured Pseudomonadota bacterium. GTDB lineage: Bacteria > Myxococcota_A > UBA796 > UBA796 > CAIUDO01. The sequence continues at coordinate 30,224 of CAIUDO010000760.1, read as the reverse complement.
GACCCCGGTCGCGGCGAGCACGAGCACCGCGCCGAGGCCGGTGAGCGGCCAGTGAAACGCGGCGTCGCCGAACAGGCGCTCCCCCGCGAAGATGAGGATCATTCCTCCGAAATGGGCGAACGGGATCATGACCAGCGCCTCCCCTCGTGCACCCGCGTCGACAGCAGCAAGAAGCCGAAGGTGACCGACCCGTAGTACACGAGGGCCGAGGTCACGAGGCGACCCTTCTCGAACGCCGTGAAGTGCTTGTCGTACAGCGCCATGTAGGCGATCACGTCGGTGAACGGCGGATCGGTGATCTCGGACAACAGCCAGCACAAGATGAGCGCGCCGACCACGACGCCCGAGAAGATCGCCGCCGCGACCTGACTCCGGAACAACGACGACCCGAACAGCCCGATCGCCGTGGTCGCCGACCCCAGCGCGAGCAGCCCGAGGTACCCGACCGCGACGTGCGCGACCGACACCTTGCCGTTCACGAAGATCAACGCCGGCATGTACATGGTGAGCAGCGTGAGCAGCGTGAGCATGCCCATCGCGGCGAGGTACTTGCCGGCGACGATCTGCCAGTCGGCGATCGGCGCGGTGTCGAGCAGGAGCTGGGTGCCCTGCGTCCGCTCTTCGGCGAACGAGCGCATGGTGAGCAACACCGCCGCGGTCATGGTGGTGCCCGACGCGAAGTAGAAGAACTGCTGCAGCACCTCGTGCGAGTACTGAGCGCCGCGCCCGAGCGCGAACGCGTTGAACAGCAGCCCGTCGAGGAACAACACCGCGGCGATGATCGCGTACCCGCTCACGCCGTGCAGGTAGGCGGCGAGGTCGCGCCGCGCGATGAGGAGCACGTTCATGCGGTGGCTCCGGTGCGGGTGAGGCCGAGGAAGATCTCCTCGAGCTCGTCGTCTGGGACCTCGACCAGCCGCACGCCGAACCCGGCCGCGGCGATCTCGGGGATGAACTGCTCGCGGATGTCGCCGTGCAGGTCGACGATCGCGGAGGCGAACGGCGCCGGCACGACCCGGGGGAAGCAGTGCTCGACCCTCGGGTTCGCCTGGAGCCACGCCTCGAACTCCTGCTGGCCGCCGCGCACCGTGATGACGATGCGGGTGTCGCCGAGGCGACGCGTCAGCTCGGCCTCGGTGCCCTCGGCGATCTTGCGCCCGCCGTGCAGCACGACCAGGCGGTCGCAGGTCTGCGAGATCTCGTTGAGGATGTGGCTCGAGATGAGCACCGCCCGCCCCTCACCGAGGTTGCGGATCACGCGGCGCATTTCGACGATCTGCACCGGATCGAGGCCGGAGATCGGCTCGTCGAGGATGACGAGAGACGGGTTGTGGATGACCGTCTGCGCGACGCCCACGCGCTTTCGGTAGCCGTGCGAGAGCGTGGAGATCACCTGGTTCTCGCGGCCTTCGAGGTGCGCCTGCGCGACGACCTCGGGGATGCGGCGCTTGACGTCCGCTGACGACATGCCCTTGAGCTTGCCGGCGTGGGCCAAGAACGCCGCCACCGTCATGTCTTCGTACTGGGGCGGGGTCTCCGGCAGGAACCCGATGCGGCGCTTGAGATCGTCGGGCGCGCCGACCACGTCGGTGCCATCGACGGTGACGCTGCCCGAGCTCGGGGACAACACGCCCGCGAGCACACGCATGGTGGTGGTCTTGCCGGCGCCGTTCAGGCCGAGCAGCCCGACGATCTCGCCGCGGGCGATCTTGAAGCTCACGCCCTCGATGACGGGTGTATGCCCGTAATAGCGCGTGAGCTCGCGAACCTCGATCATGGGGTCCCCGTGGTGACGGCGGTGTGTGACATCTTGAGCAGGCCGGCGCGGTGGTCCCGAGCGAGGACCCAACGCGAGGGTTCGGGCCCGGTCCCGTCGTGCGCCGCGGCGTCATTAGTCATTCGCCCGTTGCCGTCAACCCCCCGCGCCGTCGCCGTGACGGTACGCGACGTGATCGCGCCGCCGCCGGCTCGCGTGCTCCTCGTCGGTCTCCGCGCACACGATCTCGTACAGGGTCGCTTGCTTGTCCCCGTGCTTTCGGAGGATGCGGCCGAGCCGCTGCACGTGCTCGCGGACCGTCGCGGTGCCCGACAGCACGATCGCGACGTCGGCGGACGGCAAGTCGACGCCTTCGTTGAGCACGCGCGACGCGACGATCGTGCGCACGCGCCCCTCCGAGAACGCGGCGAGCAGCTCGGATCGCTCGCGAACATCCGTGTGGTGTGTGATCACGGGCACCAAGAACCGGCGAGAGACCTCGTACGCGGTGGCGTTGTCGGAGGTGAAGACGAGGCAGCGGCCGTCGGCGTGCTGGCGCAACAGCTCCTCGAGCATCCGCATCTTCGCTTCGGTGCCTTGGAGGATGCGCCGGGCCTGGCGCCACGATTTCAGCGCTTCGCGGCCCTCTTCGCTGCGACCGGCGACCCGGAGGAAGTTGGTCTACCCGTTGGCGCCGCCGAGGCTCAGGCCGTTGCCGTCGACGAACGCCCGGAACCGCGCGCGGTGCTCGTCCCACGACGCGCGCTCCTCTTCGGACAGCCACACGGTCAGGTGCTCGGTGGTGTACTCGGCGAGGAATTCACCTGCGAGCTCGGTGATCTCCATGCGGTGCACGACCGGGCCCACCAGGCTGTCGAGCCGCTCGTGGGCGCCGTCGTCGCGCTCGAGGGTGGCGGTCAGGCCCAGGCGGAACGGCGCGATGGCGTGCTCGGCGGCGCGCGCGAACGACGCGGCGGGCAGGTGGTGCACCTCGTCGAACACGATGAGGCCGAAGCGATCGCCGAACCGGGCCATGTGCATCCACGCGGAGTCGTACGTGGTGACGGTGAGGTCCTGCACGTCGAACGCGCCGCCGCCGACCACGCCGATCGTCCCCCCGAACGCCCGCTTGAGCCCGTCGTACCACTGGCCGACCAGCGCGAGGGTCGGCGCCACGACCAGCGCGCTGCGGTCGGCGTCTGCGATCGCGAGCTCGGCGACGAACGACTTCCCGGCGCCGGTCGGCAGCACGACGGTGCCACGCCGGCCGCTCCGCCGCCACGCCGCGATCGCTTGCGCTTGGTAGGGCCTCGGCGCGCGCGACGACGCGTGGGGGCGGCCGAGCGTAGCGTACCGCCGGGCCACGTCGTCGTAAGCGAGCTTCCGCCTGTGTAACAACGTGACGAGCGGGTGGTACGCGCAGGCGGGCCCGCGCGGCAGGCCGATGCGTGGGTCGTGCTGGAAGCCGTCTGGGAGCGCCTCGATCGGCAAGCCGTCGACCACCAGGGTGCCGTCTTCGAAGCGGACGCGTACGGGGTTCACGGCGGCTCCGGCGCGGCGACGAGCGCGTGCAGGGCGCGCGCGCCCCGCGTGAGGTGGGGGGCGGGATCGGCTGGGTTGTAGCGGCGAAACAGCTGCTTGTACTGCGACGGCTGGAACACGGGGGTGCCGGTCCGGGTGAGCTCGATCAAGAACGCGTCGACGCCGTACGCGCCGTACAGGTGGTCGATCTCGGCGCCGTGCGCGCGGAAGAAGAAGCCCCACCGCGCGAGCTGGCGGGGTCGGTACGCGTGCCGGCCCTGGGCGGCCTCCATCACGCGGCCGAGGGTGTGCAGCTCCGCCCAGTCGTCCGGGCGCGCCCACGAGCCCGCCCACGGGTAGTACAAGAAGCCTCCGAACGCGTGCAGGCTGGCGGCGCGATCGTAGCGCTCGCGCGCGACCAGCGCGTCGAGGGCCTGCGACTCGGGCTGTGAGAGCGGGGCCGGGCTCGTCGCGTGGTAGGCGGGCAGCACGTCGGACCAGACCGGTGTTGGGTCACGGTTCCACGCGAAGTCTCGGTTGAGGTCGACCCCCGCGCCGTTCGCCCGTCGCCACGCGTTGCGGCCTGCTTCGAGGTCCTTCTGCACCCGCGCGCGCCCGTCGGGGTTGAGCAGCGGGATCACGGTCACCCGGACGCCGGCCGGCGGGGCCGCGACGATCTCGGTGAAGAACGTCAGGGCCGTCTCGGTCGCGATCCACTCCATCGCGTGGATGCCGCCGAACACGAGCACCGAGCGCGTCGGGGGGCCGTCGGCCGGATCTTGTACATGAAACGCCCAGATCGGCCGCCCCTGCGCTGAGCGCCCGATCAGCTCGGGCTCGATGAGGCCCGGGCGGGCGGCGATCGCCTCCGCGATGGTGCGGAAGACGTCGCCCGAGAAGTGGTACCCGGCGCTCACCTCGGGTCGAGGCTCGTCTTTGACCGCGCCTTCGCTCCACGCGAGGAACGCCGCGTCCTGTTCCGAGGACGGGCCGACGGCGAGCGCGAGGCGGGCGAGCAACCACCACATCGGCCTCGGTTAGCCAATCGTGTCGATCAGCGCCCGAGCAGGCGCCCGAGGGTGGCCTCGTCGGGCACCAGCGCGCTCCACCAGGCGCGCGCTCGGACCGCGCGGATCCAGCCGGCGAACGCGACGCCGAAGCGCTCCGGACGCGGATCCGCCCACCCGACCGCGACGGCGCCGAGCACGAGCAGCATGACGGTCGCGGGGAGCATCGGCAGGGTACGACCCAGGCGCAACCATACGATCTGACGGATGGCCTGGACCACGTGGCGCTCGAGCGCCGGGTCGAGCTCGGGCCAGCCCGGGGGCGCGGCGCGATCCCACGCGGTCGCCGCCTCGAGGACCGGCGCGAGCGCGACCCGCAGCGCCGCCGAGGTGTCCGGCAGGTCGAGCAACGACCGCAAATCGGCGTCTTGCATGCGCTCGACCCACGCCGACAAGACGGCCCGCGGCGCCGGTTCCGACGGCGGGGCGCCCACCAGGAACGCCAGCATCGTGCGGAGGTTGGCGTCGTCGGGCTCGGAGGCGTCGAGGAACGCGTCTTCGAACGCCTCCTCGCGGGGCGTGGTCGGGATCGTCGTCGCGATGATGCCTTGTACGCCGATCTCGGGCCCGGTGGTCCACGTCGCGAGCGACGCGTAGCAGCCGGGATCGAGCCCCACCCGTACGTCGGGGCCAACCCGGACGGCGACCAGCGGATACTGCTGGCATACCTTGGGTTTGAACGACATTCCCAGGTGGCTGTGCACGCGGCAGCCGCCGTCTTCGGCTTGGAACACACACGCGCCGTTGACGGTCCGCAAGCGGTCGTTGTCGACCGGGTCCGCGACGCCCAGCGCGGCCGCCGCGGCGATCACGTGGGCGCGGTCGGCGTCGTCGACGAGGCGGACGTGGGCGCCCTGGCAGCTCCCGCCGCACCGGGTGCACTCGTGACGCAGGGGCGCAGGATCGAGGCGTTGCAGGGCCAAACCGGACCTCCCGCCCGACGGTACACGGTGGAGGTTCCTGGCGCGGCGTGCGGTGCCCGGCGGAGCGGCGCGGTAAGAGGTGGGGCAGGGGGGAGCCATGCTTCCGTGGATGTTCGTGCTCGTCGGGTGCTGGGAGAGTGAGCAGCGCGAAGAGCAGCGCGCGGAGCGGGTCGTGGTGCGCATGGGCGATCACGCCGAGGAGTCGGGGCGGATCCGGGAGGCGCTCATCCAAGGCGACCTCGCGCGCGCGAAGAAGCTCGCTACGAAGATCGCCGATCGGCCGCCGGTGGAGGGCTTCCCGGCCGAGATGATCGCGCGCGACGCCGTGATGCGCGGCGGCGCGTCCGGGTTGGCCGAGGCGGGTGACCTCACGACGGCGGCGAGCGCGTTCGGCGTGATGTCCGGGCAATGCGCCTCGTGCCACCTCGAGCTGATGGTGAACCCGCAGCGGGCCACCCCGCCGGAGCCGCCCGAGGCCGCCCCGGGTGACGTCAAGGCGGAGATGCAACGCCACGCGTGGGCCGCCGAGGCCCTGTGGACGGCGTGGGTCATGCGCGACGATCTGCTCGGCGCGCGCGCGCTGCACGTGCTGGGCGAGGCCGCCGACGATCGGCCTGCCGACGCGCCCCAAGCCGCCCGCGAGCTCGACGCCGCCGCGCACGCGCTCGCGAAGGCGTTCCCCACCGCGCAATGGGAGGAGCGTGGTCAGCTGTACGGGCAGATGATCGTCGTCTGCGCGACGTGCCACCTGATCTCGGAGCAGGCTCCATGATCCTGGCAGGCTGGTTGCTCGCGTGCTCGTCGCCTGAAGCGGTCTACACGTTCCCGGCCCCCGAGCTCGCGATGCCCCCGCTCCGGGGCCCGGGCGCGCCGGCGGTCGCGTTCGCGGAGGAGGAGCTGTGGGAGGGGTGCGCCACTCTGACCGGCGGCCCCGAGGATCAGGCGCATCACAACTTGCTGATGCCGTACCGGGGCCACCTCGTGATGCCGTGGATCCCGGAGTGGGGCAACGGCGGGGTGTCGTTGTTCGACCTCTCGGACCCGTGCGCGCCGGTGAAGGTCGGGGAGGCCGCCGAGCTCACCTTGCGGGAGAGCCACGCGCTCGGGTTCGTGCACCTCCCGGCCGACGACCCGCACGCGGGCGATTGGCTGGCGCTCACCGGCATGCTCGGCGTCCAGATCTGGGACCTGTCCGACGAGACGTCGCCGAAGATGGCCAGCTACCTCGAGCTCGACGGCATCTTCTACCCGGACAGCTACGCGCGCCCGGTGCTGTCGGTGTTCTGGCAATACCCTTGGTTGTACGTCGCAGGGGCTGATAACGGGCTCTACGTCGTCGACGCGACCGACCCGTACGCCCCGGTGGCCGTCTCCACCTACACCTTCTCACCCGTGCTGCGCGCGGGCGGGGTGTTCGTGCTCGGCAACCAGCTGCTGGTGAGCTCGGCGGAAGGCACCGAGTCCGCGCAGCTCGATGTGAGCGATCCGACCGCGATCCAGCCGATCCCAGGCGGTATCTTCACCACGGCGAATTCTGCGGGTGAGCCTCAGGAGACGTATCACGGCAATCTGTACGGTCCATATGCGTTCTACGCGAACAAGGACCAACAAGCCGGAATGCTGGTCTATGACGTGTCGGTGCCCGGCCAGCCCACGTTCGTGTCCGAGGCGCCCAGCGACGGAAACGGAGGGTATGTCTTCTATCACGAGGGGTTCGCGTTCGTCGGCGAGTCCTCGGTGGCGCGTGTGTACGACGTGCGCGACCTGGCGTCGCCCGTACTGCATGGCGAGGCGCACCTGGTCGGTGACCTCGACACGGTGACCCCGTACGGCAACGTCGCGCTGCTCTCGGTCGACGACGACTCGGAAGACGACGTCGCGACGATCGTGGTGCCGTGGGCCACCGAGCCTGACACGACGCCGCCGGAGGTGTGGCGCGTCGACCCGCCCGACGGCGCGACGAACGTGCCGGTGACCGCGCGGGTCGGGGTCGGCTTCAACGAGATCATCGAGCCGAGCTCGGTGTTTGCCGGGTCGATCCGGCTGTACGCCGAAGACGGCGCGGCGGTGCCCGGCTGGGGATCGGGCCAGGACGGCATCGCGTCGTACAGCCCGAAGGAGCCGCTGGCCGCGGGCACCACGTACACGATCGAGGTCGTCGCGGGCGGGGTGCGCGACGCCTCGCTCAACGCGGTCGCCGAGACGGTGCGCACGTCGTTCACCACGGCGGGGCCGTGACGCTCGCCGTCTGGCTGCTCGCGTGCGCCGGCGCGCCCAAGGAGTCGGCCGCGCCTGCCGGGGCGGCGGCGGTCGCGGTGGCCGGGCCGGACGTCGCTGCGGTGGTCGGGGTGCCCGTCACGCTCGACGGCAGCGCGAGCGTCGGGGTGTCGTTCGTCTGGGACCTCGGTGACGGCACGATCGTCGACGGGGCGGTCGCGACGCACACCTACGCCGAGCCCGGGGCGGTCCAGGCCGTGCTGACCGTCACCGGCGAAGACGGGGTCACGCGGTCCGACGCCGCCGCGGTCACGGTCGTGTTGCCGGCGGCCGCCGTTCCGCCGGTGTGGTCGTCGACGATCGTGGTCGACGGAGGCGGCGCGGTGTGGGCCGCGGTGCCCGAGGCGGGCCACGTAGCCGTCGTCGATCCATCAGCTTGGACTTCGGTCTTCGTCGCGGTGTGCGGCGAGCCGCGCACGGTCGCGGTCGACGGGGCGACGCTGTGGGTGGCGTGCACGGACGCGCTGGTCGGCGTGGACGTGGCTGCGCGGGCGGTGACGACCGAGGTCCCGCTGCCGCCGGGCGCGCGAGGGTACGGCGTCGTCGCGCGGGGCGGCGAGGTGTGGCTGTCGATGGAGGGCCGCGGCTCGTTGTTGCGATGGGACGGCGCGGCGGCCGAGGAGGTGCCGATCGGGGTGGAGCCGCGCGCGCTGGCGTGGCTGCCCGACGGGCGGCTCGTCGTGAGTCGGTTCCGGTCCGACCCGAACGCGGCGTCACTGTACGTGCTGGATGGCGTCGCGCTCATGTTGCCGTACGACACGTCGCCCGACTCGGACACCACCACCGGCGGGGTGCCGAACCTGATCGACGCGCTGGCGGTCACCCCGGACGGTGGGACGTTGCTCGCGCCGGCGCATCACGCGAACGTTCGGCGGGGATCCTACCTCTCCGGCGTGCCGCTCGACCATCAGACGTCGGTGCGGGCGGTCATGTCGTGGGTCGATGTAGGCGCGGGCGTCGAGCGTGATCGGAAGCAGTTCGACGAGAGCGGGCGGGCGTCCGCGGTCGCGCCGTCGCCGTCCGGAGACGCGCTGTACGTGGTGCACGCCGGCGCCGAGCTGCTCACCGCCGTCGACCCGTGGTCGGGCGATCTGCGAGGCACGGTGCGGGAGATTGGCGCGGGGGCCACCGGCGTGGCCGTCGCGGCGGGTGGGGAGACCGTGTTCGTGCACGCGTGGTTGTCGCGGGAGGTGCGTGGTTATGACGTCACGAACCTGTCGGCGGGCGCGCCGCTGGTCGGGTCCGCGTCGACGGTCGCGGTCGAGCCGCTCGCGGCGGATGTGTTGGCGGGCAAGCGGCTGTTTTGGACGTCGGCCGACCCGCGCGTGACCGACAGCGGCTACATCGCGTGCGCGCACTGCCACCCGGACGGCCGCGACGACGGTTTGACCTGGGACTTCACGGACCGGGGGGAGGGGTTGCGCAACACGACGAGCCTCGAGGGGCGGGCCGGTACGGCGATGGGTCCGGTGCATTGGACGGGCAACTTCGACGAGGTCCAGGACTTCGAGAACGACATGCGGCTGCACTTCGCGGGCGCCGGGTTCTTGTCGGACGCCGACTGGGCGGAGTGCTCGGACACGCTGGGCCCTGCGAAGGCCGGGCGCTCCGAGGATCTGGACGCGCTCGCCGCTTACGCTGCGTCGCTCGATCAAACGCCGCCGTCTCCGTTCCCGGGTGACGCGGTGGGCGCTGGGCTGTTCGATACGCTCGGGTGCGTCACCTGCCACCCGCCGCCGCTGTACACCGACAGTGATCTCGCGACGTTTGTGCGGCATGACGTGGGTACTGTAGGGGATGGGAGCGGGCAGCGGCTCGGTGGGCCGCTGGACGGGTTCGACACGCCGACGTTGTTGGGCGCGTGGGCGACCGGACCGTGGCTGCACGACGGCCGGGCGGCGACGATCCGGGACGCCATCGTGGCGCACGCGGAGCACGGCACCGACGACCCCGCCGCGCTCGACGCGCTCGCGGCGTTCGTCGAGGGTTTGTAGTGTGCGCTCCGGAGAGAGAGAACGCGGGTGTTCGTAGCCTGAAGAGCCAGCCGCCGCCCAGACGGGCTTGCGCGCCCTGAGAACGAGCGCGCGCGAACTTCCTAGCGACTGCGACAGCCATCACCGGGACGCGCCAGCGATCGGGCGGCCTGATAGCTGCTTTCCACCCTCCCCGCCGTCGGCGAAATCACACGTCGCCGGAACGTGTCACCGTGCAGCATCACCGATGCAGGTAGTGCTAAGCGTTTTGGCGATTCGCGCGCGGCGCTATGCTATGGCACCGGCGGTGCCTCCTGTCACGTGGGTTGGTTAGGTGGCGACGTCGCCGTTACTTCACGAGAAAGGGGTAACATGGCTTAGCGACGTCCACGTTCTGGACGCCGCTTCGGTCAGTGAGCAGTCCTACGAAGGCATGCTGCCCTTGAGTGACTTGTAGCGTTCGGACCGTGAGTCCCTGCTCACCAACACGCGCCTTCTCATCGGTGAACACGCCATCATACGCCTCGATTTCCTCGGCCATGTCCTTGGGCTGGCGGACGAGCCCGTAACCGCCGAGCCGCGCCGGACCGACGACGTCGGGTAGCGTGTCGACCACCCGGATAGTTCCCGCGGAGACTTCCGGTCCCCCGTCAGCCGTGCAAAAAATTTTGTAGCTCGTTTCGAACCAGCTGGCGGAGGCCACCTGTTTCTCCATTTTTCCGGGCGTCAGCGGCTCGGTTCCGGCGGCCGTGAGCATGTACAATCCAGGCCCCGCCGGGATTGGGATCAACTCTACCGCGGCAGCAGGGAAGTTGACCGATTCTTGGATATCGAGCTCGACAACTGTGGTGGTGTAACCATCGAGTTGGTACGCAACGTCGAATCGGCCCGGAGCGTAGGCTAGGGTATACCGGCCTTGTTCGTTCGTTGTTGCTTCGTATGCGCTCTTTCGGACTGTGACCCTGACACCGTCGAGCGCAGCCCCAGCGTGGTCCGTCACAACACCTTCGATCGCGGGTGTCGATGAACAACCGAGGTAGCCGACCAACAGTGCGGGAAACGCGTGGGACGCGAACATCGCGCAGGACCTCCGAGTGTGGGTGGTGTAGCACGCGCGCCCTGCGATTGGAACCCGCCACGACGCCCGACCAACAGCGTTGCCCTTGCTTGTCGTCCGTTTATCCGCCATATACGCGGTCGTTCACCCGGACGGTCTGCGTCTCGGACGACTCGGTCCGAGTGGAGGAGGCGCGAAGCGTACGGCTACATGCTCATCGTCCACGTCGACCCGTCTTCTTCGCACACCCCGGACATCGATCCGCTCCCGGCGACGTCGCCGACGCACGACGCCCAGAACGCGTCACCGTCGAGCACCACCGACGCCCCGTCGAGCGATCCACCCGTCGGCATCGGCCCCATCTCCATGTCCCACCCGCCGACCGTGAACGTGCAGTCGTCGGCCGACATCGTGAGCGTCATGCCCATGGCCATCCCGAACGCCGAGCCGTCGGCGGTCCAGGCCCCGTCCGTGAGCGGCTCGCAGGTGGGCGCGGCGCCGCACGCCGTCAGACCGAGCGACACGAACACGAAGAGCATGAGCTTCAAGGCGGCCTCCGTGGATAGTAGGAGCGTGCCGTAACCCACCGGGAGCACACGATGACGGGCATCCTTGGTTTCGCGCCCGCGCTCGCCGTGATCGGCGGTTGTGCGTCGCCAGAGCCGTTCGCGACCGCCGCCGACCCGTTCGTCGACGTCGACCCGGACCCGCGTGTGTTCGAGGCGGTCCTGACCGCGCGCCAAGCCACGATCGACGTCGGGGGCGAGCTCGTCTCGATGCTGAGCTATGGCGGCGCAGTCCCAGGGCCGGAGATCCGCGTGACGCAGGGCGACCGGGTGGTCGTGCACCTGCAGAACGCGCTCCCCAGCGACTTCCCGACGTCCATCCACTGGCACGGCGTCGAGGGCACGAACGCGGCGGACGGGACCGCGACCACCCAGCTCGCGGTTCAGCCGGGCGGCGCCTTCACCTACGACTTCGTGGTGCCGCGCGCGGGCATCTTCTGGTACCACCCGCACGTCCGAGGCGCGCAGTCGACGTTCTCTGGTCTCTATGCGCCGCTCGTCGTCGATGACCCGGACGACGCTGCGCTGGTCGCCGCCGGCGTTTTGCCCACGACGCGCCGCACGCTGGTGTTGAGCGACGTCTCCAGCTTCCGCGGCGAGGTGCTGTCGGTCGAGGTGGACGACCCGACCGAGATCATGAACGGCACCGAAGGCGACGCGCTGCTCGTGGACGGGCAGGTCGACCCGGTCATCGACGTGCCGGCAGGCGAGGGGATCCGCCTGCAGCTCGTGAACGCGTCCATCACGCGCTTCTGGCGTCTGTCGGTGCCCGGGCACCTGCTGGTCCGGGTCGGCGGGCAGAACGGGCTGCTCGAGCGGGCGCAGGTCGAAGGCGGCGTGGTCGCCGGGGTGCGCACCGACGCCGCCGGGGCGCTGCCGGTCGACGTCGACCTCGGCTTCGACGAAGGCGAGATCCTGTTGGCGCCGGGTGAGCGCGCCGACGTCGTGTTGGTGCTCGATGAGCCCGTCGGGGCCGAGGTCGCGCTGCGGTGGGAGGACTACGCGCGCGGCCGGCACGAGATGTGGGTGGAAGACGGCGAGATGGTGATGGGCGACGCGGAAGACGACGGGACGCGCCCGGGGCAGGACGTCGCCACGTTCCGAGTGATCGCGGGGCAGGGGGCTCCTTACGCGATCACGGGCGGGGATCCGGTGCTCGCGGCGGTCGGCCGGTCCGTCGACGCGGCGTCGCTGGACGGCGTGACGGTCGACTTCACGGGCCCGTCACGGATCGAGCTGCAGGAAGAGATGGACATGGAGCAGGGCGCGAGCGGCGAGTGGGTGATGTCGAGCCGCTTCTTCATCGACGGCGCGACGTGGATGGCGATGGACCACGGGCCCGACCAGCCAGACGCGCCAAACGCCCGATACGCGCGCTTTGGGGACACGATCGCGTGGGAGGTCCACAACGCGACCCCGATGGCGCACCCGTACCACCTCCACGGCTTCTCGTTTCAGGTGCTCGAGTTCGTACGGGATGACGCGGCGGAGTCGGGCGACGATCCGGCGACGACGCGGTGGGCGCCGCGGTCCCCGGAGTGGGTCGACACGGTGAACGTGCCAGCGTTCACGTCGGCGATCCTTCGCGTGGACATCACGGACCCCAACGGCGACGGGGGCGCGGCGGGGCGGTGGATGGCGCACTGCCACATCTTCCAGCACGGCGAGGCCGGGATGATGGCGGAGCTCATCGTAGCGCCGTGATGCTCGACCGCGCCGAGGTGCGTAGGCGAGTGCCCGCAGGGTAGGCGCCACGAGCGCCGCGACGCGTCGAGGTCGGTCCGGCCTCCGGGGCGTCCCGTGGCTGGTTACGTTGCCAGCGCTCGCCGCGTGGCGCGAGGAGGTCTGTTGGTACCGTGGCTCTGGTCCATCTTGGCGTGTGGCGAGCCGGAAGAGATCGCCCCGGTGTGCGACACCGAGTACGCCGCGGTGTCGGTGCTGCGGTTCGGCCGCGCGGAAGAGGGTGTTTGCCCAGGGTTCGACCTCGACGGCCACGTCACGTCGTCGGGCGACTCGGAGGGGTGCGGCGCCGCCGACTACGTCGACGCAGAGGGCAACCAGGGCATCGACTCGTCGTTCGCGGGCTTGTTGCCGATCCTCGACGCCACCGAAGCGGCCGCGCTCGAGCCGCTCGTCCAGGACTTCATCAACAACGGGACCATCCTCTTGCTGCTCGAGATGTCCGGGTTCGACGAGGGATCCGACCCGGGCTGCGGCTCGTTCCGGGTGCTGCGCGGCGCCGACGTGCCGCTCGTCGGGACCGATGGGTACCTGTTGCCGGGGCAGACCCTCGCGATCGAAGACGCGACCGCCCTCACGCCGGTCGGCGCGTCGCACGACGACCAGGGCCGGTACACCGCCACCGGCTTCTCGTTCGACCTCGACGTGCAGATCTTCGACGCCGACATCCACCTCCCGATCAGCAACGGCGCGGCGCGGGTGTGGCGCGCCGAAGATGGGCGCTACGTCGGCTCGATCGGCGGTGGCTTCCCCTATGCGAGCGTGCTGGACGCGCTGCTCGAGACCAACATCGACGCCGGGCTCAAGGAGCTGTTGCCGACCGTGCTCGAGGCGGCGGCGGACCTCGATCTCGACGGTGACGGCGTATGTGAGTCGATCTCGGTCACGCTCGAGGTCGAGCTCGTCCGGGTCTGGTTGTACCCGGACGCGGTCGGCGCGTGACTTGCGGGCGCACCGAGACCTGATAAGCGCGCTGGCTTCTAAGGGAGCCATCATGCTCGTCTCGTTGCTCGTCGCTCTGTTCGCTTGTTCCACCGAGCCGCCGCCCGCTCCGGCCGAGCCCACCCCGCCTCCCGCGCCCGCCAAGCCCGACGCGGCCGCGGTCCAGGCCCGCGCTGCTGGTGTGCTGGGCGCGCTCCCGGCCAACGCACGTCGCGGCGAAGATCCGGCGTTCGAGGCCAAGGTCACCCTAGGGCGCACCCTCTACCACGACACCCGGCTGTCGCTCGCCGAGGACCTGTCGTGCGCGAGCTGCCACGATTTGACGCGGTACGGCGTCGACGGGCAGCCCACCTCCACCGGCCATCAGGGCCAGCTCGGCGGCCGCAACTCGCCGACTGTGTACAATGCCGCGCTGCACTTGTCGCAGTTCTGGGACGGTCGCGCGGCCGACGTCGAGGCGCAGGCCAAGGGCCCGGTGCTGAACCCCGTCGAGATGGCGATGCCGGACGAGGCGTCCGTCGTGAAGCGGCTCGCCGCGGTGCCGGCGTACAAGGAGATGTTCGCGGCGGCGTTCCCTGGCGAGGCCGACGCGCTCACGTACGACAACATGGCCAACGCGATCGGCGCGTTCGAGCGCACGCTGATCACGCCGGCGCCGTTCGACAAGTTCATCGCGGGCGATCTCACCGCGCTCAGCGAGGCACAGGTCGACGGGCTCGCGCTGTTCTTGGACACCGGCTGCCAGACCTGCCACATGGGCCCGCTGCTCGGCGGCACCATGTACCAGAAGCTCGGCCTCGCGCGCCCCTACGAAGACGCGGATCCGGGCCGGGCTGCGGTCACCAACAATGACGCCGAGAAGCAGTTCTTCAAGGTGCCGTCGCTGCGGAACGTGGAGAAGACCGGCCCGTACTTCCACACCGGCAAGGTCGCCGACCTGTCGTCGGCGGTGCGGTTGATGGCGTCGCACCAGCTCGGCAAGGACCTCACGCCCGAACAGGTGGCGTCGATCGAGTCGTTCTTGACGAGCCTCACCGCGGAGATCCCGGCCGACATGATGGCCAAGCCGGAGATCCCGGGCGCAGGCGGCAAGGGCGCCGCGGGCAAGGCGGGCAAGGCCGGCTGATCGCGGCGGTCGGTAGGGCGTCAGTTCTCGGCCGCGGGGTCCGAGAGCGCGAACGGCGCGATCGTCGCGTCGAACCGGCCACCCCCGTCGAGCAGCAGCATCTCGAACGTGCCCTCCATCTGACCCATCGCGGTCGGCAGCGGGCACGCGCTCGTGTAGACGAAGTGGTCGCCCGGGCGAATGATGGGTTGTTCGCCCACGACGCCCGGGCCGCGCACGTGGTGCACCTGGCCGAAGCCGTCGCTGATGATCCAGTGGCGCGACAGCAGCTGCACCGCCTCGTCGCCTTCGTTCTCGATGTGGATGGTGTAGCTGAAGAACCACGCGCCGGGGCGCGAGCGCTCCGGGTGGTGACGCGGCTCCGCGCGCACGCGGACCTTACGGGTGACGGCTTCGGACACGCGGCCTCCGTACGGTCGGGCTATCTCGTCGCGTGACCGCCGCCGCGGAGGGCCGCCTTGCGATTGCTCGCTATCAGCGATTTGCACCTTGGATACCGGGTAAATCGCGAAGCGCTGTCCGCGCTGCCCGAGTACCCCGACGACTGGCTGCTGGTCGGCGGCGACCTCGGCGAGTCGATGGAGACCATCCTCGACGGGCTGACCGAGCTCACGCGGCGCTTCCCCAAGGTGTTCTGGACCCCTGGCAACCACGAGCTGTGGACGGTCGAAGGTGGGCTTCGCGGCGTCGCCAAGTACCACGCGCTCGTCGACGCGTGCCGCGCGCTCGGCGTCGTCACCCCCGAGGATCCCTACGTCGTCTTTCCGGGCGAGCGCCCGAGGCTGATCTGCCCGGCGTTCCAGCTCTACGACTACTCGTTCGGCCCGCCCGGGCTGGACCACGCGGCGGTGGTCGCGTGGGCGGCGGAGCAGTCGATCGTCGCGATGGACGAGCGGCTGCTGCACCCGGACCCGTACCCGACCCGTCAAGCGTGGTGCGCCGCCCGGGTCGCCTGGACGGAGGCGCGGTTCGCGGCGACGCCAGGCCTGCCGCTGATCGTGATGACCCACTGGCCGATCCTGCAGCAGCTCGTTCGCATCCCGCGGGTTCCGCGCTACGCGCCGTGGTGCGGCACGGTGCGCACCGCGTCCTGGCCGTCGCGGTTCCCCATCGAGGTCGCGGTGAACGGGCACCTCCACGTGCGCGCCACCGATTGGGTCGATGGCGTGCGGTTCGAAGAGGTGGCGCTCGGCTACCCGCGCCACTGGCGCCAGGAGGCCGGGATGGCGCACTACCTGCGCGAGATCCTCCCGGGAGACGGCCTGACGCCGGCCCCGACCCGCTGGTGGCGCTGACCGTCAGCCGCGACGGGCCGCGCGCACACACGCCGCCCACGCCGCCGCGTCGTCGAGCCGGGTGTCTTGGGGGAGCAGCTCGAGCGCCCCGTCGAGCGTGCGCAGGGCGTCGTCAGCGCGCTCGACCGCGTCGACGAGCATCCGCCGGTGGTCGAACGCGAGGGCCCCGACGTCCGCGACGGGCACGAAGCGGGCGTCCGAAGCGTCGTCGCCCGCGTCGATGGTGTGGTGCTCGGTCAGCAACACGTAGAAGGTGGCCGTGAGCACCCGCGCGCGCGGGTCGCGGTAGGGTGCGCCATAGAACCCGACCGGGCGCAGGCGATCGGGGTTGATCACGAGGCCGGTCTCTTCACGCAGCTCACGCGCGGCGGCGTCCGGCAGGTCCTCGCCCTGGTCGACGACGGCGTCGCCGACCTCTACGAACCCGCCCGGAAGCGCGTGCATGCCCTCGAACGGGGCCTTGCCGCGCGTGATCAGCAGCACCTCGAGCCCAGCCGGGCCTCGCCGGAACACCACCACGTCCGTTGTCGCCGACGGGCGCGCGTAGTTGTCGCTCATCTTTGGCCTCCGCGGGCGCAGCATAGCGGGTGCGCGAGCGCGTCGTTGCGATCGACGGGTCGTCCGGCTACGATGCCGGCGCGGAGGGCCTGATGCTCGTGCTCGGCTTGGTGTTGGCGTGCGCAGGAAAGACCGAGTCCGGCGGCCCGACGGTGACCCCGCCGCCGACGTACCCCACCGACACCGGCACGGCCCCCGAAGACAGCGAGCCCGCCCCGCTGACGTGCTTGGCCGTCGAGGTGCGCGACGATCTGCCGCTGTCCCCCATCGTGCGGTGGGAGCAGGCGGTCGCCGGGGAGTCGTGGGTCGAGTTCGAGATCGACGGGGGCGCGACGCTGCGCACGCCCGCGCGCGCGCGTGGAGCGGGAGCGGCCAGCCAAGTCTTGCTGGGGATCGAGGCGGATAAGGTGGTCACGTGGCGCGTGGTGCTGACGGGTGAGGCGCCGGTCGAGGGCCCCGCGGTGTCGACGCTTCGTTTGCCCGGCGGGCTTCCTGCGCCGACGCTGCTCACGCTCGACGCCGCGCGGGTCGATCCGCGCTCGTACCTGATCACGAGCTACCTCGCGTGGACCGCGGCATACTCGATCGTGCTGGATCGCGACGGGCGCATCGTGTGGGTGCGCGAGACGCCGACGCCGCTGTGGACGCTGTGGGTGCTGCCGTCGCGCGACGGGACCCACCTGCTCGTCGACGCCGCCGACTGGTCCGGGGTCACCTCCAACGTCACGCGGGTAGCGCTTGATGGAAGCGAGCTTCAGACCTACGCTACGCCGTTCCTGCATCACCCGTTCGTCGAGCTCCCGGACGAGACCATCGCGTGGGGCGCGGCGCGCGGCACCTACGAGACGCTCGAGCACGTCGACAACGCCGGAGCCACCCGGCAGCTCTGGTCGTGCGAGGACTGGCAGGTCGACGAGGCAGGGGTGGATCCCATCCGTTGCGTGTCGAACTCGTTACACCATGACGACGCGACGGGCACCTACTACTTCTCGTTCTATTCGCTCGACAGCGTCGCCCACATCGACCCTGCCGGCCCCAGCACGCCGCGCTGGTTCGGCCAGATCGCGGGGGCGTACGCGTTCGACCCGCCCGAGTCGGTGTTCGACTGGCAGCACGGCGTGCACCTGACCGACTCGGGGACGTTGTTGGTGTCAACGCGATCGGCGCCCGACGTCCGCGAAGAGACCCACGGGCGCGAGTACGTCATCGACGACGCCGCCCGCACCCTGCGGCTCACCTGGTCGTACGGCGAAGGGGAGGGCATCTACGCGTCCGAGATCGGCGACGTTCGTCGCCTCCCCGGCGGGAACATGCTCATCAACTATGGTTCGACCCCGAGGATCCGGGAGGTCACCGCGGACGGCGAGCTCCTGTGGGACGTCGTGTTCGAAGGCGCCGACGAAGGGACGGTGTGGCTCGGTCGGCAGCACCTCGTCGACGACCTGTACGCGCTGGATGGGTGGGACGCGCGCGCTGGCGGGCGTTAGCCGCTCCGCACGGAGGCGACGTGGCGCGGCTCGAGTTCTTCTTTGATGTGGTCAGCCCGTACTCGTACCTGGCGAGCACCCAGCTCGACGCCCTCGCGGCGCGCACGGGGGCCGAGGTGGTGTGGAGGCCGTTCTTCCTCGGCGGCGTGATGAAGGCGGTCGGCAACGTGCCGCCGGCGTCGCTCCCGGCGCGCGCGCCGTACCTGTTCCGCGACCTCATGCGGTGGGGGCGTCTGTACGGGGTCCCGATCTCGCTGCCGCCGGTGTTCCCCACGCTCACGCTCACCGCGCAGCGCGCGCTCGTCGCGATGCCGGCCAGCGAGATCCCCGCGGCGGCAGGCAGGTTGTTCCGCGCGTATTGGGGGTCCGGGCGCAACATCGGCGACCCCGCGGTGCTCGCGGACCTGCTGCCGGCCGAGGCGCTCGCCGCCGCAGCTACCCCGGAAGCGAAGGCCGCGCTGGTGGCCGCGAGCGAAGAGGCGGTCCGCCGTGGGGCGTTCGGCGCCCCCACGATGTTCGTGCGTGATGAGATGTTCTTCGGCAACGACCGGATGCACTTCGTCGAAGAGGCGCTGCTGGTCCCGTAGCCGCCGTCGGGCGACTTCGACGAGCGGCGCCAGCGGGTGGCGGTCAGTCGTGGTCGTCATCGGCCGGGGAGCCGGCCCACCACGCGAGCGCGGGCGCACACACCGCGAGCGCGACCAGCAGGATGCTGATCCCGAACGGGACGAGGTCGAGCGCGTACTCGAGCTGGCTCGCCATCAGCACCGCGACCGTGTTGACGGTCATCCGCACGTACATCGCCGGGAGCACCGACCGCGTGCGGATCGTGAGGATGCCGAGCACCAACCCGATCGCGAACGACGCCAACGCCTTGAACCCGAGCACCTGCGACACCGCGAAGATGGCGGCCTGCAGGGTCAGCGCAGCCCCAGCCGAGGTGCCCCGCCGCAGCAACGACAGCAGCGCGCCCCGGAACAGGAGCTCCTCGCAGATGGCCGGCACGATGGCCATGGTGAGGATCGAGAGCGGCAGACCGAGGCCGTTGATCGCGGACGCGCGCAGGTCGTGCGCGAGCGCGCCGACCTCGAGCAGCCACGCGCCACCGGCCCACAAGACCAAGCACGCCGCGATCGTGCTCAAACCGACGATCGGGGTCAACAACAGGCCGCGCAGGCGCGGCACCCGCAGGCCCAGCAAGTGCCGCATCGGGAGCTGCGACGGCCACGTCATGACGAACGCCGGCAGCGCGACGAGCAGGATCTGCGCCTCGATCATCCCGACGACGGGCAGCGCGGACGTCAAGAACGCCGGCACCCACGCCGACGCCCCGGACGTGCCGAGCAAGAACAACAACACGACCTCGGGCAAGTGGTTGCCGGCCGCCCACCGCCGGCCGAGGTCGGTGGCCCCGACCGACGGATCGGTGCCCGCGAGGCGGAACACCGCGTTGCCGAACAGCAGGACCGTGGTGAGCGCCGCGACGCCGAGCCCCACCCCGCTCACCTTGACGAGCCCGAGCAATCCGGCCAGCACGCCGCCTACCGGCACCAGGCTGCCCATCCCAGGGACGATCATCTCGAGCGCCGCCGCGACGCCGATCGTGCCCGCGACGCCCACCGCCACCGGCAGACCAGCCAGCACCGCGTCACGCGGGTCCGACAGCGTGACGAACGGCGTCAGCGCGACGAGGGTGAGGGTCGGGATCGCGAGCGCTACGACCAGCAGCGGCGCTTCGAGCCCGATCGGGGCGCCGAGCGCGAGCCCGAGCAGCGTGTACGTCGACAACGACGCGGTCGTCGCGAACGCGACGCCGATCAGCCCGACGCCGACCCACGCCCCGATGAGGTGCCACGCGCGCATCGGCGTGACCACGAGCGTCTCGAGGTACCCGGAAGCGCGGGCGCGCGGGATCACGTCGGTGAAGATGCCGAGCAACGCCAGCATCGCCGCGGAGAGGATCGCCGACCCCTGCCCGGAGAACGGCATCTGGGGCAGGCCGCTGCCGCCGCCGTACAAGAAGTCCGCGCGCGCGATCCACCCCGGCCGCTCGATCACCCCGAGCGCCTCGAACCGCTCGTCGACGCGCCCGCGCATCGTCTCCCACAAGCAGCCGCGCACGGTCCGCGCGTCGCCGACGTACTCGTAGCCGATGGGGGCGATCTCGTACTCTTTTGGTGGATCGCCGATCACACGCACGATCACCGGCGCGTCGTCGGCCGGCACGACGCGGAACGGCGCCGCGAGATCGGCGGCGAGCGACCCTTCGACCGCGATCGGCACCTTGACGTCGGCGCAGCCGAGCTCGAGGGGTGGGGGCGCGAGGTCGGGATCCTGCTCGACGAGCGCGTCCTGGTAGCGCGCGGTGAACGCGACCGTGCCGATGTGCGGGGCGGCGCCGAGCACGAACGCGACCACGACTACGCTGGCGGCCGCGATCCACTCACGACGGACGATCAGCAGCTCGGCCGCGATGAGCGCGAGCATGCCGTCGACGGAGCCGCGGCGCGTGACCCGAGACGGGCCCTGCGGGTTGGCGTCCACCGGGGGGGGCGTGCTCACCGGTCGCCGCCGATCTTGAGCTGGGGACGCCGATCGAGCGCCCGCGCCGTCGCCGCGACGACGATCACGACCGCTACCACCGACGACGCCGTCGACTGCCACCAGTGCGTCGCCGTCATCGCGCTCGCGACCCCGGTGAGCGGCACCCACGACGGTGCGCCGCTCAGCGCGGAGGCGGCCATGCCCATGCTCGCGGCGAGCCACAGCATGCCCGCGGCGTTGCTCGCGGTCTTCAGCGACGGGCTCAGGATGCCGAGCGCGAGGTAGCCCGCGTTGAGCACCGAGGCGGCGGCCAGGACCGCGGCCGGCGCGCCGAGCGGCGGCAACAACGAGATCCGCGACGACAGCAGCAGGTACACGCCGCCATACAGCACGAACCCGGCGATGCCCTGCACGATGGTCACGGCGAGCACGCGCGCGGTCAGGTACGCGGTCGGGGGCGTGGGGGTGGTCAACACGGACTCGATCACGCCGTCGTTGCGGTCGGCGACGGGGCCGCCGACCAACAGCAGGTAGCCGACGAGGCCGAGCAGCCACACGAGGTACGCCGCCAGCGACGCCGCGCTGACCGTGACCGGCCCGGAGGCGCCTTCGGCCTCGATGTCGAGGGTGACCGGCGCGCTTTGCAGGTCGCGCGCCGGGTCGCCGCCGCTCGCCGCGAGCATGCCCTCGAGCGTCGCGGTGCCGGCCTCCCGCACCGCGGCGTTCATCAGGTCGCGGGTGCGCACGTCGAGCGCGACCGCTTCGAATCGATACCGCGCGTCGCCGCCTTCGAGCGGGGGCAACGCGCCGAACAGGCCGTCGTCGACCTCGTACGACAAGAACGCCCCGCGGGCCCTGCTGCTCTGCCACTCCTGCGACGGGTCGGCGACCATGACCGGCTCGAGGCCTTGCGCCATCAGGGCCTCGGCGAGCGGCAAGTCGTCGGGCAGATCGCGCGGGATGACGACGCGGGTGGAGAAGCCGTCGGTGGTCAGCACCGCGGTGGCGACGAGCAGCGTGATCGGCAGGATCATCCAGCCGGGCACCAACAAGTACCGATAAACGCCCGGGGTGCGCAAGAAGCGGCGCAGCTCCAACGACGTGAGGACGCGCAGCGCGCGCAGCCACGCCTTCATTGGCGGCCGATGATCTTCAGGAACGCGTCTCGCAGGTCGGTGGCGCGCGCGGCCTTGATCAGCGCGCTGCCCCGATCGACGGCGAGCACCCGCCCGTCGAAGATGATCGCGATGCGGTCGCACAGCCGCTCGGCTTCGGAGAGGATGTGGGTCGAGTAGATCACGGCGGTGCCGTGGTCTCGGAGGCGCTCGACGACGCCGAGCAGGTTGTCGGCCGAGACGATGTCGAGCCCCGACGTCGGCTCGTCGAGGATGAGCACGGAGGGGCGGTGGATCGCGGCGCACGCGATGCGCACCCGTTGCCGCATGCCCGTCGACAGACCCTCGACGAACCGGTCGGCGTAAGGGAGCACGCCGAACCGGTGCAGCGCGTCGTCGACGGCGCGGCCGGGCTCTTCGACGCCTTGCAGGCGCGCGAACGTGCGGAGCACCTCACGGCAGGTGAGCCGTCCGGGCAAGCCTGACGTAGCGCTCAGGTACCCGAGGTTGCCGCGGACGCTCGCCGCTTGGGTGCGCACGTCGAACCCGCAGATCGTCGCGGTCCCGCTGGTGGGCGCGACCAACGTGGCCAACATGCGCATGGTCGTGGACTTACCGGCGCCGTTGGGCCCGAGCAGGCCGAGCACCTCGCCGCCGTGCACGTGAAACGTGGCGTCGTGCACGGCGACCAGCGGTGGGCTGCCGCGCTGGGGGAACTCACGCCGGAGCGCGCTGGCTTGGACGAGGGGTGCGGCCACGTGGACGGCTAACGCGACGCGCACGAGAGTACAGGTCAATCCGAGCGGTCGGGGCTCGCATCGTCGAGTCGGGTCCGCGTGCCGAAGCCCTCCTTCCACACGAAGCGCCAGGAGGACGTCGACGGTCCGTCCGCGGTGACGGTCTGCAGCGTGAGGTCGAACGATCCGCCTGCCACGTCCGGGGTGCGCGTCACCGCGGTGACGCACGGCGCCCCGAGCAGCCACCACGCAAGCTCGGTGGGGTTCGCCGCGCGGCGTGCGGCCCGCTGGAGCGCGCCGCGGAGGGCGCCCTCGTGGTCGAGCTCCTCGCAGACGCCGAGGCGAACGGGCTCGTAGGGATCGTACCAGGAGCGCAGCGGCAGCGGCGAACCGACCGGCACCGCGTGCCACGGCCGATCCGTGTGGGTGGTCACCCGGATCACCCCGTTCCACCCTGGCTCGGCGAGGTGGTCGAGCTGGCTCCCGTCGACGGGCGTCATGCTGGCGGGATCGCACCCTTCGGGGTGGCAGCCTTCGACTTCGCACAGGCCCCACGGGCCGGTGCCGCCCGCGCGCGCGAGCGCGGCCTCGACGAATACGACGCTCCCGTCTGGGAGCGCGGCGGCCTGCTCCAAGGTGATCGTGTCGTCGGGGGCGGGATCGGATCGATGGACGACGAGCGGCCGCAACGGGACCGTGGCCGGCGCGGACGTGCCCTGGACACGGTCCCCGACGATCAGGGTGCCCCCATCGACCACGACGAGGTGGCGTTCGAGGGGCGGCAACGCCGCGCCCAGGTACGACGCGCCCGCGGCGTCCCATGCGGGCCCGAGGAAGTGCCGCCACCCCCACCGGTCGGGCGTACACCACCGACCGTCCCAGGTGATGTGCGTGGGGGCGCCGCGGTTGGTGCCTTCGCTCGCGATCACCGCGACCGCGCCGTCTGGGTGGTGGACCGCCCACACGGGCGTGCCATCGTCGAGCAGCTCCCAGGCGACCGTGCCGGGGGGCGGCAACGGGACGCGCCCGCGCACCGCCTCGGGGGCCGGCAGGGCGTCGGTTGGCGGCGTCGGCGGCGCGTCAGGGCGGCGCCGCGGCAACGCGGCGCTCAGCCGGGAGCCGTCTTGGTGGACCCGGACGCGCGTGGCGGGCAGGAGGCCGAGGGGCACCTCCACCGCGACGAGGCGCGCGCGCACGTCCGCGGTGGGGGAGGCGCCAGGCGCGATGTGCTCCGACGTGACGACGAGCCGGCGGCCGTCCAGGGTGGCGGTCCGCACGATCTCCCGCACCGGGCCGATCGGCGCGGCGAGCAGCACGACCACGGCGTGTTCGAAGTCGATGGTCGGCGGATCACCCAGGAGGTCCCTCCGCTCCCACTGGCGACGCAGCGCGCGTTCGCCCTCGATCACCGCGGGGCGTGGGGGGCGGAGGCCGTCGAGGTGTGCGCTCGACAACTGCCGGACCTCGATCGTCGCGTCGGCGGCGGTCGCGACGGTCGCAGCAGCGAGGAGCCCAGGCAGCACCATGCAGGATCCATACGATTCCGTCGGCGCCCGCTCAACGGGTCAAGCGGTACATCACGTCGGTGCGCAGCACGACCTTCTCTCCAGAGGACCGGCGCCCCCTCGTGCTGTTGGCGGTGCAAGAACGCCAGGAGCGTGCCTGCTTCCGGTCGGATGTCGACTCCGTGCCGCAAGAGCCGCGTCTCCCCGCGGATCACGAACGCGCTCCCTTCGCCGATGTCGTGTCGCATCACGCTCCCGCCTTGTGTCGTGGGGGTCAACCCAACCGTTCGCGCCAGTCATCGAGGGCCGCCCGCATCGACGCCAGGATGCCCGCGTGCTGCGGGTCGCCGCTCAGGTCGTGCTGCTGGAACGGGTCGGTCACCAGGTGGTGCAGCGTCTCCTGGCGTGCGTCGCCCGTGATCGCGTACAACCACTCCGGGGAGCGGATGACCTCCCACGCCATGCCGTCCGCCTCCTCCTGGCGGCCTTGAACGTAGGACGCCGCGCCGCCCGCTTGGTCCTCTTCGAAGCCCAGCAGGAGCGGAGCGAGGTCGGCGCCGTGGGTGTCCGGCAGCGGGTCAACGCCGGTGAGCCCGAACAGCGTGGCCGCCAGATCGACCCCGTTGGTCGGCTGCTGCAGCCGCCGAGGGGCGATGCGCCCCGGCCACGACACCCCGAACGGGACGCGGATCGCGGCGTCGAACGGCCGCTCTTTGCCGAAGAACCTGTGCGATCCGGCGAGCTCGCCGTGGTCCGACGTGAACACGACGATGGTGTCTTCCCGCAGCCCGCGCTCCTCCAAACCATCGAGCAACCGCTGGATGTTGCCCTCGAGCGAGAGGAGCGCCGCGTAGTAGCCGTGCAGGAACACCCGCGCCGCCGCCTCGAGGTCCCGGTCGACGTCGGGGAGCAGCGTGAGGGCGGCCGGATCGACGAGGTCCATGAAGGTGTCGGGGATCCACCCGGACCAATCGCCGATCGTAGACGTGAGCTGCGCCGGCGGGTGCGGCGGCCCGTAGCTGACGACCAGCATGAACGCGTCGGTGCCGGGAGCGTCGAGGAACTCGAGCGCGTGGTCGGTCTGGAAGTCCGGCTCGTACCGGTCGCGTGGCGTCGGGCGGCGTGGCACGTCGTCGTCTTCGTACCACCACGCGTCGGTGTAGCGGTGCCCGTTCGTCTCGAAAGCGCGCCAGAACGTGTCGAACCCGCGCCGGGCCGGCCCGACGGGCACCGGCCCCTTGCCGCCATGGATGTGCCATTTGCCGATGTACCCGCCGCGGTACCCGTCGCGGGCGAGCTGGTCGCTCCACGCCGGGAACGCGAGCGGGAGCGGGAGCCCGGTGGTGACCGTCGACGTGACGCTGGGGTACAACCCGGACATCAGCGCGGAGCGTGCCGGCGTGCAGTGCGGGTCGGCGCAGGTGGCGTTCTCGAACCACGCTCCGGACGCGAGCAGGCCGTCGATCACCGGGGTGCGGATGTTCGTCTCGCCGTACGCCGACAACGCGGTCGCACGAAGCTGATCGACCAGGATCACCAGCACGTTCGGCCGGGAGGACGGCAACACCCCCCGGCAGCCCACGGCGGCAGCGGCGCCAGCGACGACCGCTCGGCGAGACACGCGCGGCATGGCGCCTCCGCGGACGCCCTACCTTGTCGAACCGATCGTCGCACCGCGACCGCGGGAGCGACTGCAGGCGCTGGGCGACGTCTTCGGTGGCTTGCCCCGCCGGGACCTCGGCGAGCGCCGCGGTGAGCAGCGCCCGCGCGCGCTCGGGGTCGGAGGCCCGGACGCAGTCGGACAGCGCGACTTTGCTGATCGGATCCCCACCCGCGACGACCAGCGCCTCAAGGTGGGGCGTCGCGGCCGCGCAGCCACCTTCGGCCAACGACAACCGGGCGATGACCCCGCGCAGCTCCAGGTCCTCGCGCTGCTCCAGCCAGCGCTCGGCGTCGGCGATCGCGCCCGCGGTGTCGCCCTGACGGACCCGCAGGTCGGTCGACAGCGAGCGGAGCCGATCGAGCACGGTGCCGTCCGCGTCCGGCATCGCGAGGGCGAGCGCGACAGCGTCGCGCTGTGCCTCCAACGACGCCCCGTCGCTCGTGAGCGCCGACACGCGCGCGAGGCCCGCCGCCGCGCTGCGCAGACACACCGCCTCGTCGCCGGGGCCGATCGACGTCGGCGCGCCCTGCGCGCACGTCACGCCGACCGCGCCGCGCTCGACGGCCACCGACGTCCCGAACGTGTCACGCCGGACCTCGAACTTCGTCCCGAGCACCCGAACGATGGCCTCGTCGGTGTGCACCTCGAAGTCGATGCCCAAGCCCGGAGTGACCTCGACGACGACGCTGCCATCGGTCAGATCGACCCGTGAGCCGTCCGCCGAGACGACGCCGGCGCCGTGGTGCGCGAGCGCGACGCCGTCCTTCGGCGCGACGCTCGACCCCGCGGCGTCGAACACGAACGGGGTCGGCTGGGGCGCTGGCTCGACCGACAGCACCAACCCGGCGGCGGCGGCGGCGCACAGGCCCCCGACGGCGCCGAGCGTGACCCACCCACCCCACGACGGGCGAGGCGCGTGGGCGGACGCGAGCGTGGCGTCGACCCTCCGCCGGAGGGCGGCGACCTCGGCGTCGGTCGGCTGGTGCGCTTCCGCGCTGGATCGGATGTCCGAGCCCGGCTTCCAGATCGTCACGTACCCTCCCCGGGCATCAATCCCCGGCGACGCGCGCGCTTCTCGAACGAGCGGCGCGCGGCCGTCAACTTACGATTCAACGTGCCTTCCGGCATGTCTTTGATGGCGCAGATCTCGCGACGGGACAGGCCCTCGCCGTAGTGCAGCCACAACAGCTCACGATCTTCCGTCGGGAGCTCACCGAGCAGCAGCGCGGTCGCGCGGTCACGCTCACCCGCGACCACCAAGGCCTCGAGATCGTGTTGGTCGGCGCGATCCTCCGACAACCCGAACACCCACCGGCTGAACCAGGGCTTGCGCCCGCGCGCGCGCGTCGTCCGCCAGGTGACGCCCCACAACCACGCACGAAACACCGTGGGGTCGCGCAGGCCGCGCACGGTGGTCAGCACGGCGATCAACACGTCGTGAGCGGCGTCTTCGGCGACGTCTCCCGCGGTGCAATGAAAGCGGCACCACCGGAGCACGTGGTGCTGCCACAGGTCTACGAGGCGGGACACCGCGCGGGTGTCGCCAGCGTGGGCGCGCTCGACCAACACCTCCGAGAGGCTGTCGAGCGCGAGGCGGGCGGTGACCGCCGCGGTGATCTCCTCCGCCGAGAACGCCGCAGCTCGGCGGGCGAGCCGGTGGGCCGACGGGTCGATCTCGTCGGCGCGTGCCCCGACGTCGCGGCACGCCGCACGGTGTCGCTCTGCCGGCGGGTCCTGGTGCCTGCTCGCCGCTGCTTCCGGGGGATGGCTCAACAACGCTTCCATCGACCGGTAGGGTGACGCGGCGTGACGAGGGCGATCACCTTCTTTGGGGTCACTTCATCGCCTCCCGGTCCAACCGCATCGCGAACCCGGCGTCGAGCGAGGGCGCCCCGAGCGAAGCGCGGGTGTCGCCCACGACGAGCTCGGTCGGACGCGTATCGTACGCGCCGCGCACCCACACGGATCCGGCGGGCAACACGCGCAGCGCGGCCCGCGCCTCGACCACGACCACGGGCGTGACGAACCGCGCCACGAAGTCGTCCTCCTGAAACGAACGGAATGACGCTCCGAATCCACCGGAGAACGCGAGCGACCCGACGGGCTGGACCTCGACCGCTGCCCAGCCGTCGGCGGAGGTCAGCCAGCGCGTGCCCCCGAGCGCGACGAGGTCGACGGGGCTGCGCACTGCACCGAGCACCGCCGCCGACCACACCCGGTACGATGCCCCGAACCCGCCTCGCCCGACCGCGCCCGCGCTGGTGCCGCCCCGCGCCGTTATGCCGCCTCCGAGCTCGATCCATGGCGTCGCCCGCGGGTCGCTCATCGCGGTGAGCTCCGACTCCGGCCACCACGCCGCCAGCTCGGCCGAGGTCGGTGCGCGCACCTGCCATTCGGGCGGCGCGATGGTCGGCTGCTCGTCAGGGCGCGGCACCGGAGGCGGCGGCGACGGATCCATCACGGTCAGCGTCGCCGGGAGATCCGTCCACGGGCGTCGCGCGTCGGCCGCGGGCGGTGGGAGCAGGTCGGACCACGACAAGCCGGAGCCGCTCGGTGACGCGAGGCCCAAGGCCAAGAACACCACCTCGAGGCGGTCGTCGTCGTCCCGCGGCAGGTCGACGCGCGCGGCCCGCGTGACCGCCCCGCGCACCTCGACGACCAGGGTCGCGCCGTCGCGGGTGAGGTACACGTCGGCAGCGGGGGGCGCGCCGCGCGTGGCCGTTCGCCACGCGGCCTCCCACAGCGCAGGGTCGTCGCCTTCGGGAGGGAACAACGCTGCTTTTGCGGGGGCCGCCGCCGCGCACGCGATCCCGACGACCAGCGCGTACGCGGCCCGTGCGCCACCCGGCGTGGGATCCGCGCACGTGCGTGCTCGTTCGGCGCGTGGAGCTTGCAAACGTCCCCCGGTTCAGCGTAGGATATCGCGACCGTTGAGCGTGAGTTCTCGTTGGCCCCACGACGCGTCGTCCCCATGCGCCTGACCTCGACCCGCCCCGCTCCGTGGGTGCGCGCGGTCGTGGCTGTGGCGTTCGTGCCGTTTGGTCAGGCGTGTTCGGTCATGCAGGTCGTGTTCCCCCATCAGGTCGGCGAGACGGCCGTATCGGTGGAGACGGGGTTGTCCCCGGTCTTTACGGCAGACGTCGCCGCCTCGGTCGCGTCGCGGGTCGTCATTGAGCCCCCGGTCATCGAGATGAGCTCGCTCGTCGTAGGGTGCTCCGACAGCGCCGAGATGATCGTCGAAAGCACCGGGAACGCGCCAGCGGTCATCGAGGCGATCGACGTCTACGGAGACGTCGGGCAGCTCGACATCGAGTCCGAGGCGCGCGAGGCCGTGCTTCAGCCTGGCGAGACGCTCTCGTTGCGCGTGCACCACACCCCCAGGTTCCCCAGCTTCTTCGAGACTCAGGTTCGTGTGCGCTTGTCCACGGGCGAGGTCGTCACCGGGCACGTCTCCGCGGAGGCGGTCGGCACGCGCGAGCGGGTCGACGCGTTGTCCGCGCCGCCGTCTCCTGTCGATGTCGTGTTCGTGTTCGACGGCGATCCGCGGACCATGGCGGCGCGTGGCGCGCTCGTCGACCAGGTCGCGTACCTCGTCGCGGCGATGTTCGAAGAGACGACGGACTTCACGGTCAGCGCGATCTTGCCGTCGAGCCCTTGCGCCGTCGGATCCGTCTCGTCAGAGGTGCCGTCGGCGATGTTCGATCAGGCGCGCGAGCTGTTCGACGAGGTCGCGCAGTACCGGTCGTCCGCCGCGGTCGACATCGACCTGGTCGCGCACACGCGCGAGGCGTTCGCGTTGACCGGCGAGCGAGCGTGCAACAGCGGCATGCTGCGCCCCGGAGCCCGCGCCCACGTCGTGTTCTTCGCGGCGTCCACGAACAAGTCGCCGCTCACCGCCGCGCAGCAGGTCCAGGACCTGTCCGTCATGGCTCCGGAGCCCGAGCTGCTGCGCATCACCGCGATGGTGGGCGACGGGTACGCCTGCGGCGCCGACCCGGGAGCCTACGTCGACCTCGCCGCGCTCACGGGCGGCGCGGCGTACACCTACTGCGGCATCGGCACCAACGAGATGGTCTGGTTGGCGCGGAACAGCCTGCCGCCGCTCGTCGTGCCGTTGTCCGCCGTCCCAGACTCCGCGCAGCGCATCACGGTCTCGGTGGATGGTGTCGTCGCGGCGCGTGAAGCGTGGTCGTACGACTCGGACGCCGTCGCCATCACGATCCCGGGCGGCGTGACCGCTGGCGACCCGGTAGACGTCAGGTACCTCGCCTCCTGCGACGAGTGAACCTAGACCCGAACAAGCGGTCAGCGGTCAGCGGTCAGCGGTCAGCCCGGTCAAAGCCATGCATCGCTCAGCGACAGTCGACCGGGT
>CAIUDO010000759.1 GCA_903897935.1 uncultured Pseudomonadota bacterium | reverse complement strand
GTGGAGCGCACGGTCGAGGTCTGACGGGCGCCACGCCCGAGTCGCCATCGCTACGGCCACCGCCCGTTATCGGCGACCTCTCGGCGTAAGCTCGCCGCCAACGCCGGGCTCGTGGCACCGGGCTGCAACCGCCACCCCCAGTTGCCGTCCGCCTCGCCGGGCACGTTCATGCGCGCCTCCGACCCGAGCCCGAGCACGTCTTGCGCGGGCACCAACACCACGTCCGCCACCGACCGCCACGCCGCCCGAAGCACCGCCCACGGCGCGTCGGCGTCGTCGGTGTGCAGGTACGTGCGCACCCGGTGCCGCGTCATCTCGTCCGTGCCGCGGTACCACCCGTGGATCGTGTCGTTGTCGTGCGTGCCCGGCGCGACCACCTGGTGCGCCCGATGGTTGTGCGGCAAGTACCGATGATCCGGCTCGTCGCCGAACGCGAACTGCAGCACCGCCATGCCCCGCAGCCCGAACTGATCCCGCAGCTCCTCGACGTCCGGCGTGATCACACCAAGATCCTCGGCGTACATCGGGATCTCTCCGAACCGCTCCCGCAGCGCCCGCAGCAGCCCGGCCCCGAGCCCCGGCACCCACCGGCCGCCCATCGCGTCCTCCGCGTCGACCGGCACCTCCCACATCGCCGCCAGCCCGCGGAAGTGGTCCAGCCGCACGCAGTCGACGAGCGACACCAAGGCTTCGATGCGGTTGATCCACCACCGATACCCCTCGGCGGCGTGCGCGTCGATCCGGTACAGAGGGTGCCCCCACCGCTGCCCGCGCGGCGAGAACGCGTCGGGGGGGACGCCGCTGATCACCGTGGGATCACCGGCGTCGTCGAGCAAGAACAGCTCGGGGTGCGCCCACACGTCCGCCGACTGGTGCCCGACGAAGATCGGCAGGTCCCCCCAGAGCTGAATGCCGCGCCGCCGCGCGTCTTCGCGCAGACGACCCCACTGCTGGGAGAACAACCACTGCGTCGCCAGCGCGTGCGCGCGCCCAACCGCGAAGCGGTCCCGCGCCGCGGCCAGCGCGTCAGCGTCCCGACGGGCGAGCGGCTCGGGCCACCGCGCCCAGTCGAACCCGTGCACATCGGCGATCGCCGCGTACAACGCCCACGCGTCGGCCCACGGCTCGGCGCGCGCCCACCCCTCCAAGTCGACGACCTGCGCGACCCGCGGCGCGACCCGCTGCACCACCTCGTGGCGGCTGCCCAGCACGCTCGGCCACGACACCGGGCCCACCGGCGCCGCCGCCGGCAGCTCACGCACGCGCAGCCAGCCGTCAGAGACGAGGTCGTCCGGGGACAACAACGCGGGCGACCGCGCGAAAGCCGACGGGCTCGTGTACGGCGAGCCCGACGGGCCGATGGGGTGCAGCGGCAGCACCTGCCACACCCGCTGCCCCGCGGCTTCGAGGAACGCGAGCCAGTCCCGGGCGGCGGCGCCGAGGTCGCCGACGCCGTACGGCGACGGCAAGCTGGTCGGGTGGAGGATGAGGCCGGCGTGTCGCTTCATCGGGGCTGACCGTACTTGGGCGGGGTGGTGCTGGCGTCGCGACGGGCCCGCCCGGTCTGCGCGAGGCGCTCGAGCAGGTAGAACACCTCGACGGGATCGGCCTCGAGGCGCGCCGCGAGCGCCTCGGCGGTCGTCGGCAACACGGGCAGCAGCGCGACCAGCCGCTTCTGGAGGGTGAGCGTCGCTGCGGCGGCCTTCTTGCCCGCTTCGACGCCCGGCTGGTGGTACGCGTTGACGTCGATCAGCGACGCATACAAGCCGACGGCGCGCTCGAACATGGCGATCATGCCGCCCAACACGCGCGCGTCGACCGTCGGGACCGTCAGGGTGATGCTCGGGCGCCCGCCCTCCGCGAGCGCGCGCCGCGTGCCGAGCAAGAAGCCCTGCAGCAGGTCGCCCGCCGACGCCCCGTCGACGGTCGGTCGGCTCGACCCGGCCCCGTCGTCGAGCACCTGCACGAACGTGACGAAGGTGTCGTCGGTGCCGTCCCGAAGCTGCTGCACGAACGCGTGCTGGTCGGTCGACCCCTTGTTGCCGTACACCGTCAGGCCCTGCGCGACGACCGCCCCGCCACGATCGTGCTGCTTGCCGATCGACTCCATGACGAGCTGCTGCAGGTAGCGCGCCAGCAACAACAGCCGGTCCTGGTACGGCAACACGACCATCGCGCGCGCGCCGCGCCCGCCGCCGAGCGCGTGCCAGAGCCCGGCGAGCAACGCCGACGGGTTGTCGCGCCAGTCGGGGGTGCGCGTCCACACGTCCATCTCGGCGGCGCCGGCCAACAACGCCGACGTGTCGACGCCGACCAGCCCGGCGGGCAACAACCCGACCGCGCTCGTGACGCTCGTGCGCCCGCCGACCCAGTCCCACAACGGGAACGTGCGCCGCCACCGCTCCGACCGCGCCCGCTGCTCGAGCGCCGAGCCCGCCTGCGTCACCGCGACGAGGTGGCCGCCCGGGTCGAGCCCGCGGCGCACCATCACGTGCTTGACCAGCTCGAGTCCCGCCGCCGTCTCCACGGTCCCGCCCGACTTGCTGACCACCACGACCAGGGTGTGCCGCAGCCGCTCGCCGACCCCCGCCAGCACGCGCGCGACGCCGTCGGGGTCGACGTTGTCGACGAGGTGGAAGCGCAGCCCACGATCATCTCCGGGGCGGCCGCGCTCCGCCTCGGGCGCCGCCAACGCGTCGACGAGCAGCGCCGGACCGAGCGCGCTCCCTCCGATGCCGACGTGGATCACGTCGGTGAACGGCTCGAGATCGGGGGCGCGCTCGCTGCCTTGGCGCACGGCGTCGGCGAACGCGCGCACCGCCTCGATGGTCTCGCCGATCATCCGGGCTTCGCCCATCGTCGGCGCGAGCTCGGGCGCGCGCAGCCAGTAGTGGCCGACCCGGCGCCCTTCGTCCGGGTTGGCGACCGCGCCCGCTTCGAGCGCCTCCATCTCGGCGAACACCCGCGACCACGGCAACGCGTCGAGGGTGTCCGGGTGCACGCGCGCGAGCGTGCCGTCGACGATCCAGGGGCGCCTCGGGTGAACCAACAACATCTCGGTGCTCCGCTACGGGTCGGTCGTCGGGCGGGTACGCAGCGCGTGCCCAGCGAGCTTGTACAACAAGCGGGCCCCGACGACGGCGTCCCAGTCGCCCGGCCCCACCTCACACAGGTCGAACCCGACGATCCGCCGCCCCGACGACGACAACGCGCGCAGCAGCCACATCGCGTGCGCCCAGGTGAGGCCGCCTGGCACCGGGGTGCCGGTGGTCGGGCACAACGACGGATCGAGGCCGTCGATGTCGAAGCTGATCCACACGTCTTGCGGGAGGGGCTCGATCATCTGCGCGACCAGGGTGGCCCACGGCGTGCCGGCGCACAGCGCCGCGTCGAGGTCGCTCTGGTAGTGGGTGTGCAGGTCGGCGTGGGCGTCGGAGAACCGGCGCTCAGCGTCGCCGTGGTCCCGGATGCCCACCTGCACGATCGGCCCGACCGGCAGGCGCGTGCGCACGTTCCAGAAGATCGAGGCGTGCGACCAGGTGAAGCCCTCATAGGCCTCGCGCAGGTCGGCGTGGGCGTCCACGTGCAGCACACCGAGGCCGGGCACGCGCGCAGCGGCCGCCGCGATCGCCCCGAACGGCACCGCGTGGTCGCCGCCCAGCACGCCGGGGATCGCGCCGCGATCGAGGGCGGCGCCGACCCGCTCCGCGACGATGGTGTTCAGCCGGTCCCCCGCCGCGTTGACGCGCGCCGCCGCCGCCGCGGTGGCCGCGTCGACGACGCCGCCCGCCGCGATCACCGCGAGCGCGTCCCCCTCGACGTCGAGCCCGAGCTGCTCGATCGTGCCGTCGTCGGGCACCAGCGCGATGCCGTGGCGCCACGGGTCGCCGGTCTCACGATCCGTGAGGTCGACCTGCATCGACGCGACGCGAACGGCCTCGGGCGCCGCGCGGGTGCCGCGGCGGTAGCTCGTCGTCGCTTCGAACGGGACCGCGAACACCACGACGGCGGCGCGATCGGGGGGGTCGCTCAGGCCGTACAGGCCGTCGCCGGACGCGGGGGCGTCAGGGTCGAACGTCACGCGGTCTCCTCGGGAGGCGGGGTCTTGAGGAACAGGTCGACGAGCGCGGGCCGCGCCAGCCGCAGGTGGCCGGCGACGGCGCGGTTCGAGATGTGCTTGGTCCACGCGACGATCCCGCGCCCGAACACGTCGGCTGGTACGGGCGCGTCGGCGGGGGCGAGGCCACGCGCGAACGCGACGCCGAGCAGCCACACGCCGACGCCCTCCGCGACGCCGCCCCACGCGTGGATCTCCTTGCCGAGGATGGCGGAGCGTAGGAGCAAGCTCGCGTAGCGGGCCGCCACCGGGTCGAGCGGCGGCAAGCGGCCGAGGCTCCGCTGCGCGACCTGGAGGTCCGCCAACATCTGCTCGGCGACCCGCGCCCGCGACGGATCGACACGGTCGGGCGCGCTCGGCGCCGCGGTGACGGCGCGGAGCTGCCGGATGAGCAGCTCGAAGCACGCACCCGCGGCGAGGCGGGCCCCGTTTCCGT
>CAIUDO010000758.1 GCA_903897935.1 uncultured Pseudomonadota bacterium | reverse complement strand
GCGGCGCTGCGGTCGGCGGCGCTGCGGGCGCCCCGCCGCGAAGATGTCGGGCACAACCTCGCCCTCGCGCGATCGGCCGTCGTCGGAGCCCCGCCGCCGGTCCCGCTGCCGGAGGTCCCGGTCACCCCCGCGGAGCTCGGCGCCGGCGCCGCGCTCGCGGCGATGGGCTTCTCGCTCGCCGTCGCGCGTCGGCGCCCGGCGTCCCGCGTCGCGTGGTGGCTCGCCGCGGTCGGTCTGCTCGGCGCGTCGTCGTTGTGGCTCGCCGATCAGCCCGTTGTCGTCGTAGTCGTAGCCGAGGCGGCCGTCCGAGAGGAGCCCCACCCGCTGGCGCGCCCGGACGACGATCCGCTCGTCCCGGGCGCCGAGGTCGAGGCGCTGGGGCCCGCGCGCGACGGCTTCTTGCCCGTGCGGGACGGGGCGGGGCGCGCCGGCTGGATCCCAGCGGACGCGGTCATCACGTCGCGCTGACACCTGGCTGGGCGCCGGTCGAGAAATGCGGCTCGCGGGCGGCGGGTTAGGGGGCCGCCGTCTTGGAGATCGCATGTTCCGCACCCTCGTCGCCTTGGTCGTGCTCGCGCTGCCCCTCTCTGCCCAGGCGGGCAAGGAGAAGCGGCTGTCGGAAGGGGAGTTGATGGCCTACAACGCGCTCATGCCGTTCATGAGCGAGGATGAGGAGAAGGCCTACCTGAAGCTCAAGACCCAGGACGAGCGCGACGCCTGGCTCAAGGCCAACCCGCCCAAGCCCGAGGAGAATCCTCTGCTGTTGTCGTACTACGACCGCTACTGGAACAACAGCGAGGTCATGCGCGAGCAGATCGCGTCCGGCGCGGTCGGCCCGGGGTGGACGTACGACCAGGTGATCATGGCGTGGGGTGAGCCCCACGTGAAGCGGAAGCTCGCCGGGCGCCCGGCCGAGCGCTCCGAGATGTACGTGTACCGGTTCGAGACCGACTGGAACGGCGGGATCCACGTGTGGACCCCGAAGAGCAAGCTCACGTCCAAGGCGATCGAGCTGTTCCAGCTCGACGTCTACATCGATGACGGCAAGGTCACGAACATCGAGCGAAAGGACGCCTGGGAGAACTGATCCCGCCGGGCGTGCGCCCGGAGCGCCGCAGCTCGCGGCCGAGGCGTTCGAACGGCCCCTCGTGGAGTTCTGGTAGGCAGGATACGAAGCGGACCCGCCGCCGCACTCTTCGGTTGCGAATCGATCGTTGGGCCGGCATTCTCTGCCCGCGGAGTGAACTGATGAAGACGTCCAAGATCGCCCTGGTCAGTCCCTACCCGGACATCACGAACTACGGTATTCGCACGTTGTCTGCCGTCCTTCGCGAGAAAGGCTGGCAGACGCAGATGCTGTTCATGCCCGACTTCGCGGGCGACGGCGAGTCGTTCCACGGCACCATGTCGCAGGATCGCTACTCGCCCGAGGTGATCGAGCAGTACCTCGAGATCACCAAAGACGCGCAGATGGTCGGCATCACCCTGATGACCCACTACTTCGACTCGGCCGTGCAGCTCACGCGCGCGATCAAGGCGCGTCGCCCCGAGGTCAAGGTCGTGTGGGGCGGCTTCCACCCGTCCGTCCGTCCGGACGAGTGCGCGAAGCACGCCGACTACGTCGCGATCGGCGACGCTGAGGACCTGATGGTCCAGCTCGTCGAGCGGATGGAAGAGGGCCGGCTCGACGACCTGTACGACATCAAGTCGCTGGTCTGGCGCAAGGACGAGCACACCGTCGTGCGCAACGTGCCGGGCAGCCTCGAGCAGGAGCTCGACAACTACGCCGCGCCCGACTTCTCGCGCGACGACCACTGGATCCTCTTCGAAGGCGAGCTGCGCCCGGTCACCAAGGACCTGCTGCGCCGCTACCTGCACAACGGCACGATCTCCCGCATGTTCGGCAAGATCGGCTACCAGACCATGACCGGCCGCGGCTGCCCGCACGCGTGCACCTACTGCGGCAACAGCTTCTACCGCGACCTGTACAAGCGCCAGCGGTACGTGCGTTATCGCTCGGTCGAGCACGTCATGACCGAGCTCGAGACGGTCAAGCGCGAGTACCCGTTCATCAACTTCATCTGGTTCTCGGACGACTCGTTCTTCGGCCGGCCGCTGCCCGACCTGCTGTTGTTCGCGTCCGAGTACAAGCGTCGCGTCGGCGACCCCTTCTACTTGCTCGGTTCTCCCGGCACGATCACCGAGGAGAAGTACGCGGCGATGGTCGACGCTGGGTTGCTCTGCATCCAGATGGGCGTCGAGCACGGCTCCAAGCGGATCCAGAAGATCTTCAAGCGCTCCACGATGGGCAACGACAAGATCCTCAAGTCCGCCGAGGTCATCACCAAGTTCACCGACCGCACGGCGCCCCCGCAGTACGATCTGGTGTACGACCTCGCGTACGAGACGCTCGACGACAAGCTCGACACCTTGCGGCTGATCTCCGAGCTGCCGAAGCCGTACCGGCTGCAGGTCTTCTCGGTCATCTACTACCCGGGCACGTCGTTGCACACGCTCGCGGTCGAAGACGGCCTCGTCTACGACGAGCGCGACGAGATCTACGACCGCATGTACTCGGAGCGGCACGACAGCTACACGAACACGCTGTTGTTCCTCACCCGCACCGGCAAGTTCCCGCACTCGGTGCTCAAGGTGCTCATCGACAAGCGCGTCGCGGAGTTCATGACCTCCGACTACATGGCGCCCGCCGGGTCGGCGGCGCAGGTGGCGTTGAACGGGTTCCGGAAGTTGCTGCGCAACCCGGCGGTCGAGCGCGCGCGGGCGCTCGGCACGGTCTCGAACTTCGAGGCGCGTCTCACCGGCATGACCGGCGCCGACGCGGGCGCCTCCGCCCCGGTGTCCGGGCCCACGTTCTGAGCTCCGGCGCGCCGGATCACGAGCCTCGTCCCCCGATCGCGCGACTTGACGTCGCGGGTCGGGGGCTCGTCGTTCGGGGGGCGATGCCGGGCGACCTCGACGAGGCCCACGCGCTGCACCGCGCGGTGCTCGCTGAGGGCACGGCGTTCATCACGACGGTCGAGGAGCTCGACGCGCTCGGCGGGGTTGCGTATCGACGGCTCGTCTTCGAGGAGATCCGCCGCACGGCGGGCGCGGCCATGTGGGTGGCGCGGCACGGCGGGCGTCTGGTCGGCTGGTTGTCGGTGCGGCCCGGGCCGCTCGCTCAGATGCGCCACTGCGGCAAGATCGAGGTGATGGTGGCCGCCGACGCCCGCGGGCGCGGCGTGGGGACGGCGCTGCTGGCGGCGTGCGTGGCGTGGGCGGAGCAGGAGCCGTCGCTCACCAAGCTCGGGCTGGCGGTGTTCGACGACAACCAGCGCGCCCTCGGGCTGTACCGCCGGTTCGGGTTCGTGCAAGAAGGCCATCGACCTGATGAATATCGAAGCGCCGACGGCCGGTACCGGGGCGACTACCTGATGGGACGGCGCGTCTGAACCCGAGGCGTCGTGGTCCGTTACGCCGGCGGTCGGCCGGTCTCGCCCGATGGCGTAGGGGCGCGATTCATCGCGCCCGCGCGTCCGCGATGCGTCCGCGGGGTAGGCGCCGGCGATCCGCCGGTACCGCGGTCCTCGTGGGCGTTCGATGCGTCCGCGGGGAGGCGCCGGCGGTCGGCCGGTCTCGCCCGATGGCGTAGGGGCGCGATTCATCGCGCTCCTGGTGGGCGTTCTCGCTCGATGGCGTAGGGGCGCGATTCATCGCGCCCGTGCGTCCGCGATGCGTCCGCGGGGAGGCGCCGGCGGTCGGCCGTTCTCGCCCGATGGCGTAGGGGCGCGATTCATCGCGCCCGCGCGTCCGCGATGCGTCCGCAGGGTAGGCGCCGGCGATCCGCCGGTACCGCGGCCCTCGTCGGCGGTCTCGCCCGCCCGCGCGTCCGCGATGCGTCCGCGGGGTAGGCGCCGGCGATCCGCCGGTACCGCGGCCCTCGTCGGCGGTCTCGCCCGCCCGCGCGTCCGCGATGCGTTCGCGGGGGAGGCACCGGCGGTCGGCCGGTCTCGCCCGATGGCGTAGGGGCGCGATTCATCGCGCCCGCGCGTCCGCGATGCGTCCGCGGGGGATCCGCCGTCCGAAAGGCCGCGCGTCGTCGACCGGCGCCGGGGCCGTCGTAGGGGCGCGATTCATCGCGCCCGGAACCCGGCAGGGCTCGTTGGCGGCCCCCGCCGGGACGCGCGGCGGGTCAGACGTCGTCGTCGACGGCGGCGGCCGAGGCGCCGTGCTCGCTCTCGAGCGCCCACTCAGCTTCGCGCCGGTAGATCGTGCGCGCCGTGATGCCGAGCAGCGTCGCCGCGAGCGTCTTGTCGCCCCCCGTCTGTACCAGCGTCTCCTCGATCATGCGGCGCTCGACGTGCTTGAGCGGCGTACCGACCTCGAACGTCAGCCGCTTCTTGCCCTCGCCGCCCCGCACCGCCGGCGGCAAGTCATACAGTCCGATCGTCGCGTCGCGGGAGAGCACCACCGCCCGCTCGATGGCGTTCTCGAGCTCCCGCACGTTGCCCGGCCACGACCACGCGTCGAGCGCGTCGAGCGCCTCGGCGGTGAACCCCCGCAGCCGCTTCCCGTTCTTGGCGGCGTACCGCTCCAGGAAGTGCTGCGCGAGCAACGACACGTCGTCGTCGCGATCGCGCAGCGCCGGGATGTGCAGCCGGATCACGTTGAGCCGGTAGAACAGGTCCTTCCGGAACCGGCCCGCGGCGACATCCTCCTCGATGTTCCTGTTGGAAGCAGCGATCACCCGCACGTCCGCCACGATGGTCTCGGTCCCGCCGACGCGCTCGTACTCACCCTCCTGCAGCACCCGCAGCAGCTTGACCTGGGTGGCCGGGTTCATCTCCGTGATCTCGTCGAGGAACAGCGTGCCGCCGCGCGCGAGGTCGAACCGCCCCTCTTTGCGCTGGGTGGCCCCGGTGAACGCGCCGCGCTCGTACCCGAACAGCTCGGACTCGAGCAGCTGCTCGGGCAACGCCGCGCAGTTGACCGTGAGCATCTTGTGGCTGTGGCGACGGCTCAACCGGTGCAACAGCCGGGCGACGTGTCCCTTTCCGGTCCCGGACTCGC
Source organism: uncultured Pseudomonadota bacterium (assembly GCA_903897935.1). Taxonomy (GTDB): domain Bacteria; phylum Myxococcota_A; class UBA796; order UBA796; genus CAIUDO01. Next base: position 15,724 of record CAIUDO010000758.1, on the reverse strand, counting down.
CGCTCAGCAGGACCGTCGCGTCGGACGGGGCCACCTGGTCGACCTCGGCCAGCAACGCCCGCATCGCGGGGCTCCGCCCGACGACGGCAGCCTGGCCCGACCGCTCGAGCTCGGCCTTGAGCGACGCGTTCTCGCGGTGCAACGAGCGCCGCTCCAGCGCCTTGCGCAGACACGTCACGAGCTCGAGCCGCGACAACGGCTTCGTCACGAAGTCGTACGCGCCGTCCTTCATGGCCTCGACCGCCGTCTCTACGGTGCCGTACGCTGTCATCACGACGACCTCGACGTCCTCCCGGACCGTGCGGATCGCCTTCAACAAGTCGAGCCCGGTCATGCCGGGCATCTTGAGGTCGGTCAACACCAGGTCGACGTCGTTCTCGCGGAACAGCTCCATCGCCTCGCGCCCCGAGCTGGCGTGCAGCACCGCGTAGCCCTCACGCGACAGGATTCGATCGAGCGCCGCATGGTTGGACGGGTCGTCGTCGACGATGAGCACGCGGTGCGCCACGGACGGCTCCATTGCGGGCCCCTTATGGCGGCTCGGGCGCCGCCGGTACGCCTCGGTGCGTCGCGGACCTTCCCGTGCTGTCACCGTCGCGGAACGGGATCACCAGCACGATGGTGGTGCCAGCGCCGGGCGCGCTCTGCACGATCAAGTGCCCGTCGTGATCCTCGAGGATCTGCCTCGTGATCGCGAGCCCGAGCCCAGTCCCGGACGCGCGGGTGGTGAAGAACGGCTCACCCGCCTGGGCGACCTCCTCGGGGGTCATGCCCGGGCCGTCGTCCTGCACAGAGAGGTGGATCGCCGCCTCCTGGCGCGCGAGGCGCACCCGCACGGAGCGCGCGCCCACCGCGACGGCGTTCTGTACGACGTTCACGAGCGCCTGCTGGACCTGCTCGCCGTCGAGGGGCTGCGGCGGCAGCGCTTCGAGGTCGACCTCGATCCGAGCCCCGGCCGCGGACAGCTCGGGATCAAGCAGCCTCAGCACCCGGTGGATCACGGCGGGCAGATCGGTCGGCTGGAGGCGCGCCGGACGACGCCGGGCCAGGGCCAGGTAGTGCCCGGTGACCCTCGTGAGCCGTTCGATCTCGTGGGTGACCAGCGCGAGGATCTCGCGCGCCTCGTGCTGCTCAGGCACCAACGACGTGAGCTCCTCCCCGAGCAGCTCGACGTTGAGCGACAGCGCGTTGAGCGGGTTGCGCACCTCGTGCGTGATCTGGGCGAGCATCTGGCCGACGAGGGCGAGCCGCTCGGATCGGGCGAGGCGTCGGTCGGCGGCGAGCCGCCCCGTGACGTCCTCGCTGACGAGCACGAACCCGTCCCGCCCCGGCCCGGACAGCGCGGTGAGGCGCACCCGGTGCGCGCGACCGTCCGCCGACGTGACGTCGTGCTGCTGATCCGGGGCTTCGAGCGTGCCTTGAAGCGCCTCCGGGACCGGGAGGCCGTCACGCGCGCCCCACACCGCGGTGGCGGCCGCGTTCGCGCGCGTGACCTTGCCGTTCTCGACGACGAGCAGCGCGTCCTCGAGGCTGTCGAGCACGTTCGCCAGGTACGCGCTCACCCGGCGCAGCTCGGCCGCGCGCTCGGACAACGTGCGGTCGCGGGCGCCGATCGCCTCGGCCATGGCGTTGAACTCGGACGCCAGGACCGCGATCTCGTCGCCGCCCGACACCGCGACCCGGCCGACCGCGGCGCCGCTCGCGAGGCGCTGCACCTCTGCCGTCAGGCGGGCGATCGGGCGCAAAGCGAGCTGGATCGCGACCACCGACAGCACCGACAGCGCGACGGCGAGCGCGAACAAGGCGGCGGCGAGGCCGGAGGCGCGCGCCTGCGCGGCCCCCGTCTGAGCGGTGACCGCCGCGATCTCGCTGTCGAGGTCGATCGCCAGCGACTCGATCTCGCGCCCGAGGCGCGCCCCGTCGCGGGTGAGCGCGGCGGCGTCGCGCGGGATGGCGTCGCGATCGTCCGCGGCGACCGCGTCGAGCATTCGTGTGTACGAAGCCTCATAGTCGCGGAACAGGTTGTCGAGCAGCGCGAGCCGGTTGCCGATTCGTTCGAACGCGGCGCGCTCGCCCTCGTCCCGGCCGAGCGTCGCCCCGTGCTCGGCGTGCACCCGGCCCTCTGCGAGGCCGACCCGCAGCTCGTCGGTGTAGAGCCGGCGCCGGGCGGGGCGCGTTCGTGTGAGATCCTCTTCGTCACCGAGCCGCCGCGCGTCGGCCTCGACGCGCTGCCGATCCCGCTCGAGCTGCGCCGCGACCTTCGCGAGCGGGAGCCAGGCGTCGGTGACGATCGTGAGCGCCGCGGCGACCTGCTGCTGCTGCCACCACACGAACCCGAGTGCGCCCGTGAGCGACAACAACACGCCAGCGAGCAGCGCGAGCACGCGGACCCGGAGCGCGCGCGGCCCGGTCACCGGGTCACGACTTCGGGCGCCATGCGCTCCCAGCGCCCGCGACCTCTGGCGCGCGACCGTCCGAGATCTGGACGACGACGACGGTTCCGGCGCCCACCACGAGCGTACCGTCCGCCCACACCGCGGTGCCTTCGAGGTTGCGCAGCGTGACGGTGTGCTCGCCCGCCGGCAGCTCGACCGGCACGATCTGGCCGGCGTCGACGACGACGCGGGTGCCCGCGATCACGACCGCGAGCGCCTCGCGGCCGAGGCTCCGCAGCTCGACCCGCACCGGCCCGACCCCCGCGACCTTCGGCGGCGCGCCCGCGGTGACGCCGCCGCTGCCCACCACGACGACCACCTGCCCACCTACGGGCACCTCGACGGGGACGTCGCTCGCGGTGCCGTGCACCCACATCTTCAGGGTGTGGGCGCCCGGGGTCGTGACCACGGTGAGCGTGCTCGGCACGAGCAGGGTCCCGACCGGCTCCGCGTCGAGCTTCATCTCCACGGGCACCTTGGCGTCGATGACGATCGTGCCCGTCTCACGGGATCCGCTGACGGGATCGGGCCCCGGATCCGCTGCCAACGCCAGGCCAAAGGCCGCCCACAACAACACGCGCGCTCCCGTGCCCTATCGGGCGACGAAGGTTCATAGCCGAGCGGCGGAGGTTGCTCCATCCCGTCTCGCGTCGTCACGATGGAGCGCCCGCTTTTGCCCGTGCCGTCGGTTTGTGCTAGTGGGCGGCGCTTGCGAACGACGCGGCCCGCCATCACGGCGCCCGTCCTGCGTCCGCTGGTGTCCCGGCATTCGGCGGATGCGCGATGCCAAAGAGGAGAATCGGTCATGCGGTTGTTTGCCCTGCTGTTCGTCCCGGCGTTGTTCGTCGGGTGTGGTGAGAGCGCCTCGTCGAGCGACCCGTCGGCCCCCGCTACCGCGGGCGCGCCGGAGGCCGCCGCTCCGAAGGACATCGGCACGGTCCTGGCCACCGTGGGCGACGTCAAGGTCGGCTCGGTCGAGTTCGAAGAGGTCGCGTCGCGCCGCACCCCGGAGAACGGTGAGTCCCTCACGATCGAAGAGCGCAAAGACGTGCTCGCCAAGCTCGTCGACGAGAAGGCCCTGTACCAGGAGGCCCGTCGGCGCGGGATCGACCAGGACCCGAAGGTCCAGAAGGTCATGATCAACACGCTGCTCCGCGAAGAGGTCTACGCCTCGGTTCGCAACTCCGACTTCACGGAAGAGGAGCTCAAGGCCTACTTCGAGTCGCACGCCGACGAGTTCGTGGTGCCCGAGAAGGTGCAGGTCAAGCGCATCTTCATCAAGGTGAGCGAGCAGCGCACCGCGGACGACGCCAAGAAGGCCGCGGAAGACGTGCGCGCCCAGCTCGTCAAGGACCCGGCTTCGTTCAAGGATCTCGCCGCCAAGTACAGCGAGGACCCGTACAAGCGCCGCGGCGGTGACCTCGGCTTCGTCAGCCGCGATGGCAAGCCCGGGATCGACCCGGCCGTCATCGAGAAGTCGTTCACCATGAAGGTCGGCGAGATCTCCGAGGTGTTCGACGCGGGCGGCGGCATGAACATCATCACGGTGGCCAACCGGCGCGAGAAGGTCGAGCGCACGTTCGAGCAGATGCGCGGCTCGGTCCTCCGCAAGGTGAAGAACGACAAGTACAAGGCGCTGTACGACGAGTACGTCGCCAAGGTGAAGGCGAACTACACCGTCACCATCGACGAGAAGGCCCTGGCTGAGGTCAAGGTCACTCCGGCGCCGGCGGCCCCGATGGCGCCCGGCGGCATGGGCATGGAGGGCATGGACGCCCACCCGCGCCCCGGCGCGCCCGGCTCTGGCATTCCCGGCCGCGACCCGATGGAAGACCACGACATGGGCGCCGAAGGCGAAGAGTAGTGCGCGCGCGCGGGCTCGCAGCCGGCGTCGCCGCCATGTTGTGGCTCGCGCCGTGGTCCGCGGTGGGCGGCGTGGTCGACCGCATCGCTGCCACCGTCAACGACGAGGTGATCGCGCTGTCCGAGATCTACGATCTCGGCGCCGGCTACGTCACCGAGCGGTGCGGCGAGCTCGCGGTGGAGTCGTGTACCCGCAGCGCGGAGCTCGAGGTGCTCGACAGCCTCGTGCTGCGCACCCTCATCCATCAGGAGCTCACCCGCCTCACGATGGACGTCAGCGGGGAAGACGTCGACCGCACCATCGACCAGATGGGGCGCGACTACGGCCTCGAGGATCGTGCGGCGTTTCGTCGCGAGATCGAGCGTTCGGGCGTCACTTGGGACGCGTACCGCGACCAGCTCACCGAGCAGCTCCGGCGGATGCGGTTCGTCGAAGCGGTCATCCGGCCGCGCATCGTCATCACGGACGACGAGCTGCTCGACGTGTACAACCGCACGTCGCGGGGCGTCGGCGGCCCGGTGAAGCGGGAGCTGGAGGTCTTCTCGCTCGACGTCCCGGACGACGCCCAGCACGACGCGATCGTCGCCCAGGCGGGCACGGTGCTCGGGCAGCTGCGCGACGGCTCGCTGAGCTGGGCGGACGCGGTGAGCCGGTTCCACAGCGGCGCCATCGGCGCGCCCGACGGCACGATGGGCAAGTTCGCGCGCGGGGAGCTGTCACCCACGCTGGACGCCGCGGTGTGGGAGGCACCTGTCGGCGGCTACACCCAGCCGATCGACCTCGGGCGCCTCGTGTTGATCGTGCGCGTCGGAGGCGAGGTCAGGGCCGACGTCCGGTCGTTCGAAGACAGCAAGGACGAGCTTCGCGACGGCCTTTATGAGCAGAAGGTCGAAGAGGAGACGGAGCGCTGGTACCAGCAGGCGCGGCGCCGGGCGTCCGTGCGCATCTTGCTGGAGCCGCCGGCGTGACCGCGCCGCTGGCGGTGCTGCCGGGAGATCCTCGGGGCATCGGTCCAGAGGTGATGGTGCGCGGGCTGGTGCTGCAGCGCGTTCGGCGGGCGGTGTTGGTAGGCGACGCCGAGGCGCTCGCCGACGCGGTCGCCCGCTTCGCCCCGGGCGCCTCCTGGCCGATCGTCGACGCGCCGGGCGACGAGCCGGCCGAGGTCCGCGCGATCCGGTGGTCCGTCGACGCCGCGCTGGCGGGTCGTGTGCGCGCGGTCGTCACCGGGCCGATCCACAAGGCGCGCCTCGCCGCCCGGGGCTTCGGCTACCCAGGCCACACCGAGTTCCTGGGGGCGCTGTGTGGCGTCGACAGGCCCGTGATGGCGTTCGTGGGCGGGGCGCTTCGGGTAGCCCTCGTGACGGTGCACGTGCCGCTCGCCCGGGTCCCCGGGTCCGTCACGTCGGAGGCGGTGCTGCACACGGTGCGCGTCGCCGCGCGGGCCCTCACCGAGCAGCTCGGGATGCGCGCGCCCCGGCTCGTGGTGTGTGGCCTCAACCCGCACGCGGGGGACGGCGGGCTGCTCGGCCACGAGGATCTCGAGGTCATCGCGCCGGCGGTCGCCGCGGCGCGCGCGCTCGGCGTGGACGCGACCGGCCCGATCAGCGCGGAGGGAGCGTTCTTGGCGGCGCGGCGCGGCTCCGCCGACCTCGTGGTCGCGATGTACCACGACCAGGGCCTCGCCCCGCTCAAGGCGGTCGACTTCGGCAAGTCCGTCAACTGGACGCTCGGCTTGCCGTTCGTGCGCACGAGCGTCGACCACGGGACGGCCGACGACCTTGTGGGAACCGGTCGCGCCGACCCGTCGAGCGCGCGCGCGGCGGTGCGGCTGGCGCTCCAGCTGACCCGTCACGGGCAGGCGGGCGCACCCTCGATCGTGGCCCACCAGTCGGGCTCGGCGCCGTCGGTCCAGCAGTCGGACACGCCCCCGTCGAGGTCGTAGACGACGAGCAGCGCGTTCGGGGCCGCCGCGCACGGGAACGCGGTCGCGCCGTTGCTGGCCTTGCGCCAGTCCGCGACGATGCTGATGGTGGCGTCCAGCAGCTCGTACGAGCCGTCTGCCGCCGCTTCGTAGGTGTCCGCGTCGTGGGCCTCGATGTAGGCGCCATCGACGCTCAGCAGCAGCTCGGCGCCGCCCGTCCACGCGTCGGTCTCGACCTCGAGCACCCACTGCTCTGCTTCGACGTCGCACAACAACGCCGCGGACACCACCGCAGGAGGTGTGGCCGGCGGGGCAGGGGATGTGCTCGGCAGCGGCGCGATCGGGATCCGACACGCGGCGACCGCAAGAAACACGAGACCCCCGCGGGCGAGCAGCCCGCGAGGGTCCGTGGGGAGCCGATCGCCGCGCGAACGCAGCGAGCCGGGGATCACCAGGTGTTGCCGTCGGCGCAGCCGGCGTAGAACGACGGATCGTCGCCGTACGCGACGCAGTCGGCCAGGTTGAAGTCGAGGTCGTACACGGTGAACGACCAGGTCATCGTGCCCGAGCGGCCGGCCTCTTCGTCGTCGCACTTGAAGAGCGACGTGGAGCCGGGGGTCACCTCTCCCGGGGTGTCGACGACGCCGAGGCTCAGGCCCCAGACCTCGTAGTCATCGCCGAGCTCCATGCTCTCCATGGCGTGGCCGACCTCTTCCCAGGGGGAGGAGACGCCGGTCTGGAAGATGTCGACGTAGGCTTCGCCGGCCCAGCACTGGGTCTCGAGCTCGTACGACCAGGTGCGGTTGGAGCAGGCGGGGACGTTGAACGAGTTGATCAGCGTCTCGGTGCAGGTGGTGCCGGTCGGGCCGGTGCCGCCGGTGCCGCCGGTGGTGTCCTTGGAGCAGGCGGTGAAGACGGTGAGCAGTGCCGCGGCGGCGCCAATCTTGGCGAAGGTCATGATGGTCTCCTCTCTGTAGGCCCATCGGCCGGTTTCCTTTTAGTCAACGTGCCGACGATCTGCAAATTCCCTCACGCCTCGCCCTCCGCCTCGCGCGCGGCCGCCCACGCAGCTCGACGCAGAAAGACGGTTCGCTCGATCTTGTCGAGCAGCTCCGCGAGGCCGTCCCCGGTGACGGCGGACACCGCGACGCCCCCGTACCGCTCGACCAGCGACGCGACGGTCTGTGGATCCGCGGCGTCCGTCTTGTTCCACACCCGGATGTGGGGGATCGCCTCGCGCGGCGGGTCGTCGTCGTCGGGGTCGGGGTCGGCGTCGCCGAGCGCCAACGACCGCAAGATGGCGTCGACCGCGGCGATCTGGTTGTCGACCTCGGGGTCGGACGCGTCGGCGACATGGAGCAGGAGATCAGCTTCTTCCAGCTCTTCCAGCGTCGCGCGGAACGCGCGCACCAACGTGTCGGGCAGATCCTGGATGAACCCGACCGTGTCGGTCACCAGCATCTCGCGCTGCTCGGGGAAGCGCAGGCGCCGTGACGTGGGATCGAGCGTCGCGAACAGCTTGTCTTCGGCGAGGATCGAGGAGCGCGTGAGCCGATTGAGCAGGGTCGACTTCCCAGCGTTCGTGTACCCGACGATGCTCGCGACGGGAATGCCGGACTTCTTACGCCGTTTTCGGCGGAGGGCGCGCTCGGCGGCCACCTGGTCGAGGTCTCGCTCGAGGCGGGTGAGGCGCTCCTGCGCGCGGCGCTTGTTGATCTCGAGGCGCGTCTCGCCGGGCCCACGCCCGCCGATGCCGCCCGTGAGCCGGCTCATGGCGGTGGTCATGATCGCGAGCCGGGGCATCCGGTAGCGGAGCTGCGCCAGCTCGACCTGCAGCTTGCCCGCCTTCGACGTGGCGTGCTGCGCGAAGATGTCGAGGATGAGCTGCGTGCGGTCGAGCACCTTCAGGTCGGTCGTCTGTGCGATGTTGCGCAGCTGGGACGGCGAGAGCTCGCGATCGAACACCAGCACGTCGGCCCCGCGGTGCATCGCCTCGATGACGAGCTCCTCCAGCTTGCCCTGGCCGATGAACGTGCGGCCGTCGATCTGATCACGACGGGTCAGCACCGAGTCGACGACGGTCAAACCTGCCGTACCGGCCAGGCGCGTCAGCTCGTCCATGCCGCGCCGGGCCCGCTTGGGGTTGCCGAGGGTGGCGCCCACGAGGATCGCGCGCTCGGAGCCCTCCACCGTCCGCAGGTGCGGTGACTTCGTGTACTGGGCTTCGAGGTCCTGGATGAACGCCGTGAAATCGGCGCTCCACCCGTGAACGCTGGCCACCTGCTCGACGCGGTAGGGCGCGCCGCTCAGCGCGCCAGCTTCCGGCGGCATGAGCCACGCCCAGGCGATCTTGCCGGGTAGCCCGCCGGGCTTGACCTCGACGCCGATGACGGCGTCCAAGCGGAGCAACGACAGGTCCGTCAGCTCGTCGTGGGTGAGGCCCTCCGGGTTGAGCGGGGCGAGCACCAGCCGCACACCACGAAACCGCGCCGCGCCGCCGCGCCGGGGGCCGAGGTCGGGCAGGTGGACCCGCCGCGCGTCGCCGACGACCACGCGCTCGACGTGGCCTTTTCGGTCGACGAGGATTCCGATGCGCCGACCGATCTCGTTCGCCTGCTCGGTGAGCGCACGCGCGAGGGCCGGAGACAAGAATTCGTTGGGTTGACCCCGGCGCTTGGAGAGAGCGCGCAGCCCGTCGAGCTGCGCGGACTTCAGGCCGTTCGTATTCCCGGTGAGCGCGTCCAGTCCGACCTCAGCGTTGGGTGAGCTGTTGCAGCAACGCGGGCACGTCGACGCCCACCGACGCCTTGAGCTCCTCGACGAGGCGCGCCGACTTGGCGCCCGTGCCGCCGGTGGCCGAAGCAGTCGTGCCCGGGAGCATCGTGACGCGCTCGATCTTCACGTCGTCCACGGTCTTGATCAGCGAGCCGAGCACGGGCTGCAGCTTCTGCATCAGGAAGATCTCGCGGGCGTCGGGGCCCGCTTGCTTCCAGACGGTGATCATCTCCTCGAGCACCGTGACGGTCGCGCGGCCTTGCTCCAGGATCTTCGCTGCTTTACCGTGAGCGGCCGCGATTCCGGCCTCCATCTCGGCGCGCGCGGGCTCGATGACGTCGGCTTCGAGGCGGCGTCGCACCTGCTCCACCCGTGCCTCTTCAGCGAGGATCGCGCCCTCGGCCTTGGCGATCTCCGCGTTGACCCTACCCTCTTGCTCGGCGACCAGCGCGTGCGCGCGGGTCTGAGCGTCGATGATGCGCCGCTCGGCCTCGGCGACCGAGACCGCTTCGGCGGCCTCGATCTCTTTGGTGCGGGCGCGTTGCCGGTTCTTGGCGTCTTGGATGATGGCGCGGGCCTTGGCCTTGGCTTCGGCGATTCGAGCGCTCCGGATGATCTCGGCGGACGACTTCCGGCCGATGGAGTCGAGGTAGCCGCGGTCGTCGGACACGTTCTGGATCTTCATCGTGTCGAGCACGAGCCCGAGCCGGGAGAGGTCTTGCTCGGCTTCTTCGAGCAGCTTCTCGGCGAACGCGAGCTTGTCTTCGTTGACCTGCTCGGGCGTGAGCTGCGACAAGACGCCGCGCAGGTTGCCTTCCAGCACGTCTTTGGCGATGCGCATGATCTCTTCGCGCGACTTGTTGAGCAACCGCTCGACCGCGTGATCGAGCAGCGGCTGGTGGCCGGCGATCTTCAGGTTGGCGACGCCCTGAACGGTGAGCGGGATGCCGCCCTTCGAGTACGCCCCCTGCACGGTGACGTCGATGATCATGTTCGTGAGGTCCATCCGGTCGACCTTCTCGATCAGCGGCGTGCGCACGGCGCGCCCGCCCTTGACGATCCGGTACGGCCGGCCCCCCTCCGAGCGGCCGGAGAACACGAGGACCTCGTTCGGCTCACAGATGTAGAGCAGGTTGCGGATGATCGCGACGGACGCGACGGAGACGACCCCGACCGTGGCCAGCACGGCGACCCCGATCCCGACGATGGCTTCGATCACGAGGACACCTCCTTGGGCGCCGGGGCAGGCGTGACGTCGATGGCGCCCTCACGAGGCTCCATCGGGAGACGGCGGTCGGTGCCGGCGATCAGGCCGGTGACGTTGATGCCGGTCGCGTGGTGCAGCTCTTGGAGGATCGACGCGACCATGGCGGGGCGCGACGCGATGTGGCGCGGCAGCGCCTGCCCGTCGCCGTCGTCGATGAGGGTGACCGCGCCGATCTCGAGCTTGGACACCCGCTCGCTGATCGCCTCGATCACCTTCTCCATCTGCTGGACCCAGAAGACCTGGCGGGCGTCGTCGCCGGCCTTCATCCAGGTCTCGGTGACCATCCGGAGGACTTCGGCGGTCGCCTGGCCGTCGGCGCTGATCGACGCCGCCTGGGCCCGCGCGCGCATCTCGGACGCCTTGCGGGCGGACTCGGCGGGCAAAACGACATCGGAGGTGAGGCGCAGGTGCTCGAGCCGCGCGCGGATCTCCTGCAGCCGGTGCTCGGCGCGGGCGCCCGCGGCCAGGCCCGCCTGCTCGGCGCGCTCCTCCTCGGCGCGCGCGCGCGCTTCGAGGTCAGCCTTCACCCGGCGGTACTCGTTGGTGCGCTGCCGGATGGCGCCCTCGGCCTGCTCGTGCGCGACCTGCCCCTCGCGGTGGGCTTGCGCCTGCGCCTCTTCGGCGTCGGCCTTCGCGAGCGACTCGGCCATCTCGGCGACGGAGAGCACGTTGGCCAGCCGCTCGCGCCCGATGCTGTCGAGGTAGTCGACCTGGTCGGCGACCGACTGCACCTTGAGGGTGTCGAGGGTGAGCCCCAGGCGGTCGAAGTCGTCGGCGGCCTCGTGCACCAGCTCGTCGGCGAACTTCAGGCGATCTTCGTTGACCTCCTCGGGCGTCATGCGGGCGAGCACGCCGCGGAGGTGACCCTCGAGGGTCTCCTTGGCGACGCGTCGGATCTCCGCCGGATCCTGGCCGAGGAAGCGCTCGATGGCGTTGCCGACGTTGTTCGCCGCCGACGACACCTTGACGTTGGCGATCGCGTGCACGTCGAGCGGGATGCCGCCCTTCGCGTAGGCGTTGGTGATCTGGATCTCGATCGGCATCGTGCGGAGGTCGATACGCTCGACCTTCTCGAGCAGCGGGACCAGGAACGCCCACCCGCCGTGGACCACCCGGTACCCGACGGTCGTTCCGTCGGTCAGCGCGCGCTTACGGCCCGAGTAGACCAGCAGCTCGTTCGGGCGGCACACCTGGATCATCGTGCTGGCGAGCAGCGTCCCGACGAGCACGACGGCCCCCAGGGATCCGCCGATGCACAGCGCTGAGAAGATCTCCATCGTCACTCCTTGGTGCTCGCGCGCGTCTACGCGGCGAGCGCCCGTCCATTGCCACGCTCAGTCTACGCGTGATCACGCCGGCTGGTGGCGCCTCGCGCGCGACCCGGCGCCGACCCCGTGACGTCCGCCACCCCGTCCGGGCCCACTCCGGCAACGATTACGGTAGCTCCAGGCTCCAGTTCTACGCCATCGGACGTTCGCGCCGGCAGCTCCAGGCGCGCGCCCTGGCTGTGGAGCGTGATCTTGCCCAAGCCCCCGGGCCGCACCGTCAGCACGACGCGCGCCTCGCTGCCTTCGAGGTGCGCCACCCCGGTCTCGGACGTGACCCGATCGGATCGCAGCGCCCGGAACGCGGCGCTGACGAGCCACCCGAGCATGAGCCCGAGTGGGGTCGCGATGAGCGCCGCGACCAGGTCGGCGACCCCGAACGCAAGCATCAGCGAGCCCGACAGCCCGAACGCGGTGGACGCGAAGGTCCAGAACCGAAGCGACAAGATCGGCGCCCAGAGCGCGTCGGCGCTGGCCCCCCCCGGGACCAGCGACGAGCCGTGGTGCGCGTCGGCCTCTACGTGCGCGTCTGCGTGTGCGTCGACGTCTGCGTGTGCGTCGACGTCTGCGTGTGCGTCGGCGTCTGCGTGTGCGTCGACGTCTGCGTGTGCGTCCGCGTCGGAGTCGTGGCCCCCGCCCAGCACCAACGACGCGAGGACGAGGACGCCGCCGCCAGCGAGGAACGCGAGGAACACGGGGAGCATGAGGTCGTCCGGGGTTGGTGTGGGTCCGCGGCCGGCGCACGGATGACGGCTAACGGCTATTTGCGTGAGAACCCGAGCGCGAGCCAGCCCACGATGAGGCTCACGCCGCCGATCGGCGTGACGGCGCCGAGCCACCTCGGCCCACCGAGCGCCATCGCGTACAGCGTGCCCGCGAAGATGACGATCCCGGCGGTGAACAACGCAGCCGCGAGCTTCGGCTGCCGCGGGTGGGCGGCGACGCCGAGCAGCGCCGCGGCGTGCACGAGGTGGTACCGAGCGCCCGTCTCCCACAGCCCGAGCAGGTAGGGGTCGTCGACGGTGGCCTTCAGGCCGTGCGCGCCGAACGCTCCGAGCGCGACCGCGGCCGCGCCCACCACGCCTGCGAGCCGCCACGCCGCTTGCCCCGACGCCGCGCCTGGGCGATGGTCCTGGTCATGTCCGACCGCCTCGACCGGGTGCTTCGTCTGGTCCGTCGTCATGTGCCTGACCTCCGGTTGGTCGCGAAGCAGGAGTCCGCCGCGATGCGCGCGCTCGCGGTGCTCGCGCGGCCGCTTTTGCCCGACTTCCTCGATGGCTACACCACGGTGATCGGGTCGACGGTGTACCTGCCGGATCTGCCGCACCGTATCCCGCGCGACCTCCTGGCCTGCATCTTGTGCCACGAGCTGGTGCACCAGCTGGATCAGCGGCGGTTCGGTCCGTTGTTCTACCTCACCTACGCGATCCCGCCGGCGGGTCGGACCGTCCGGGCCGTGTGGGAGCGACGCGCGTACACCGTCGACCTGCTCGTCGCCCGCGAGCTCGGGGGGGATCGCGGCCTCTCGATGGCCGTCGACCGGCTGGTCACCGTGTTCTCGGGCGCGGGCTACGGGTGGATGTGGGCGGGTCGGGTCGCTGCGCGCGCGTTCTTGGCGCCTACGGTCGAGGCCGTCGCGTCGCGGTCGGTGGATCGTGAGGCCCCGTACGACTCGATCATCGAGGCGTGGCGCGGCTGATCACGCTCGCACCGCCCGGCGGTGCGGGCTAACTCGGGCGGCGGAGGCGCCGTGAAGGCAGTGATCCTCGCCGCCGGGTACGGCACCCGGCTGCTCCCGGTGTCGCGGGTGGTGCCGAAGGAGCTGTTGCCCCTCGTGGATCGGCCCGCCATCGCCCTCGTCGTCGACGAGCTGGTCGGCGCGGGCGTCACCGAGCTGGTGGTCGTGGGGTCCCGGCGCAAGCGCGGCATCGAAGACTGGTTCGACCACGACCCCGAGCTCAGCGGCGTCCTCGGTGACGATCCGCGGATCCGGCCGCCTGCCGTGCGCGCCACGTTCGTGCGTCAGGCGCGCATGGGGGGGGTCGGCGACGCGCTGCTCGCCGCGCGCCCGTTCCTGGGCGACGAGCCGTTCGTTTTGGCGTACCCGGACGATCTGTTCGTCGGCCCGAACCCGACGGCGCAGATGTTGGCGGTGCACCGCGCGACGGGCGGCTGCGTGATGGCGGCCGCCGACGGCTCGGGGCTCGACCTCACGCGGTACGGCGTGCTCGACGTCGACGGGGTGGAGCCGGCGTCGGGCGGGCTGCGCGTGCGGGGCATCGTCGAGAAGCCACCGGCGGGCGCCGCGCCGTCGTCGTGGGTGACGTGGGGCCGGTACGTGCTCACGCCGGACCTGTTCCCCGAGCTGGTGGCCGACGCGGCGGCCCACCGCGGCGGGGAGCTGTACCACATCGGCGCATTGGGGCGGCTCGCCGCGAGAGGCAGGGTGTACGCCGCGGTCCTCGACGCTGACCGCCGGGACACCGGAACGGCGCTCGGCTACACGTTGGCGTTCCTCGATGAGGCGCTGTCGCGGCCGGATCTCGCGGAGCCCGTGCGGGCGTGGCTGAAGGCGCGGCTGCGCGATGGCTGAGGCGCTGTGGTCGGCGGGGCGCGGCCTCGGGTGCGGGCTCGGGATCGCGGGCGGCGTCGTCGGGCTCGCGGGGGCCGGGGCGTCGGGGGCGGCCGCGCTCGGGCTCGTCCCGGTCCACACGCTCACCCTCGCGGCGGTCGGCGGCGGCACCCTCGCCGGCCTGGGCCTCGTGTTGGTGCTTTGGGGCGGGAGCGTATTCGCCGCCACTGGCGGTGGTCGTGGCGGCTCGGCGCGTTCGCGTGCTACGTTGTCCTCGTCCGAACAGGAGTGAACATGGTCGCGCGCGCGTTGGCCCTTGCGTCGTTGGTGGTTGCCGTCGGGTGTAAGTCGGACGACGAGACGGGCCCGTCGACGGACACCGACACCGACGCGGACACCGACACCGACACGGACACCGACACCGACACCGACACGGACGCCGATTCGGACACCGACACGGACACGGACACGGACACCGATACGGACACGGACACGGACACCGATACGGACACGGACACCGATGCCGACGTCTGCAAGGACGTCGACGCGGTCACGTCCAAGATCTACGTCAGCTTCGTCCTCCACAACGAAGAGGACATGGTGTTCGGCATGCCGAGCATGTTCGAGCCCGACTACAACGGGGATCCGGCGGTCTGGGCGCACTTCTCGGACGAGGTGTTCAACTTCGCGCAGGCGCTGTCGGACGCCGGCGCCACGTTGTCCGCGCAGTCCGAGTGGACGTTCATCGAGGGCGCGCAGAACTTCGAACCGGACTACTTCATCAACCTCGACGCGCTCCCGGGCGTCGAGATCGCGCCGCACGGTCACGAGACCAGCGTGTACTACGACGAGCTGTACACGATGCTGCAGGACATCGGCGCCGAGCCGCACCCCTACCTGGGTGGGATGGACTTCGACCTGTACGCGACGCGGCAGGCGTGGTTCGAGGAGCACCCGGACTTCGTGATCTGGGAGGCGCCCACGGTGTCGGTGGCGCACGCGCAAGACGAGCCGGCGCCGCCGTTCGTCTACCGGGTGCCCGAGCCCGACGACGTCACGGAGATCCCCGACCTCTACAAGCACGTCGCGGACTCGATGGTCATCGTCACGCCGGCCGTGGCCTCGCAAGCGGCGCAGCTCGGCCCGATCACCCCGGACCAGTGGCTGGCGAACAAGCCGAAGGGGCGGTTCATCGTTCCGGCGTACATCCGCTACGGCACCCGCGGCTTCCTCGCCGAGCCGACCGACACCAGCGTGCCGTCGCAGTGGCGCGCGCCAAACTCGGCGATGGCGTCTGCGGCGATGATCGACAACGCGGTCGAGATGGTCGACGTCACCCTCGCGCCCTACCTCGCGGACGGCACGATCGAGTTCAAGTCGATCTCCGAGATCATCGAGCTCTACCGTACGTACGAGCACTGCCTCGATCTCACCGACGGCATGGACCTGTCCGGCTACGTCGTCGAGTAGCGACCTATGGGATGAGCGGATCCGCGATGTGCAGGTCGAGCTCGGCGGTGGCCGAGTTGCCTTGGGGGTCCGTGACCGTCGCGGTGACGTGGGTG
>CAIUDO010000757.1 GCA_903897935.1 uncultured Pseudomonadota bacterium | reverse complement strand
GCCGACCTGGTCGACGATCTCGGTCTGCCCGGCAGCCTCGACCAGCGCGGCGGCGGCGTGGCGGAGGCCGTCGCGCGCCACGGCGGTGTCCCGCATCATGGCGCCCGGCGACGCGCCGAAGATGGCCTCCGGCGACTCCGGCAGCGGCAACCCCGGGGCGACCGCGACGACGCGCTCGCGCACCGCGCGGAACAGGTCGGACACGCCGCGCCCGAGGTGCGCTTCGGCTTGTTCGGGGGTGATCTCGTAGGGGGCGAGCGCGTCTTCGTCGACCCGCTGGCGGCTCAGTCCGGCGCGGATGGGGAACGGCCCCGGCGGCAGCTCGACGCCCGACGGCACGAGGAACCACCGCGCGCGCCCCTGGCTCGTCCACAGACGGCTGTCCGACATCGACCACCCCCGCCGCGGCGTAACGCGTCGGGCGGGTCAGCGGGGGAACGCCGACATCGGCCCGACGTCGACGACCTCGTAGCCGTGCTGGCGGAGCAGGCTCGCGGCGGCCGCGCTGCGCCCGCCGGACCGGCAGTAGACGACGACGGGCGTGGTGGTGGGGCCCACCTCGCGGACGCGCTGCGCGAGCGACTGGACGGAGATGTTCTTCGCGCCTGCGATGTGGCCGCCGGCGAACTCGTCGGGCGTGCGCACGTCGAGCACGACGGCGCCCTTGGCGAGCGCGGCGCGCGCTTGTTCGGCGACGGGGGAAGCGGTGGCGGCGCCACCGAACAGGGACTGCATCCAGGACATTGAGGACTCCGAGGTGTTCGGGCGCCTCCGTGGCGCCTCGCCTCCGATGAGCCATCACGCGCACCATGTGTGACGCCGGTCCGTGAAGTTCGTGCGCGCGCCGACTAAGGGGTCGCATGCAGTGTGACTCCGCCAGGCTGGTCGCGCTCGCGCGCGCCAACGACCGCGAGGCGCTCGACGCGCTCACCCGGTGCTTCGGGGATCGGCTCATCGCGGTCGGGCGGCGCGCGTGCCGGAGCGACGTCGAGGCCGAAGACGCGGTGCAAGACGCGCTGCTCGGCGCGGTCACCCACCTCGACGGCTACCGCGGGGACGGCCCCTTGGAGGCGTGGGTGGTCCGGTTGGTCACGCGCGCGTGTGGTCGGCTGCGTCGCGGGCAGAAGAACCAGCCCGCCGAGGACCTCGACGTGCTCGCGTTGGCGAGCGACACGGCCGATCCCGAGCGGGCCGCCGCGATGGGGGAGCGGGCCCGCGCGCTGGGGGCGGCGCTCAACAGCTTGTCGCCGCGTGATCGGCTGGTGTTGTTGCTCGCCGAGGGCCAGGGCTGGACCGCGCCGGAGATCGCGCAGGAGACGGGCACGACGCCGACGGCGGTGCGCGCGCGGCTGGTGCGTGCCCGCCGCGCGGTGAGGGACCAGCTGGGGCCCGCGTTCGAAGGGGGGTAGGACCCGGCCGCTGACTACCCCGGCTGCGCGAGGCGACGCAGGACGGTGTGCAGCACGCCTCCGTTGCGGGCGTAGACGAGCTCGATCGGGGTGTCGATCCGGCACTGGACCTCGAACGCGTGGCGCGTCCCGTCGGGCCTGGTCGCGGTGACGGTGACCGTCTGCAGGGGCACGAGCGCGTCGTGCAGCGCGACGTCGAACGTCTCGTGCCCGGTGAGCCCCAGCGACAACGCGCTGTCTCCCGGCAAGAACTGGAGCGGCACCACCCCCATCCCGACCAGGTTCGACCGGTGGATGCGCTCGTAGCTCTCGGCGATCACCACCTTGACCCCGAGCAAGAAGGTGCCCTTCGCCGCCCAGTCCCGGCTCGACCCCATCCCGTAGTCCTTGCCCGCGATCACCACGAGCGGGACGCCGTGCTGCTGGTACCGCACCGACGCGTCGTAGACCGACACGACCTCGCCGTGCCGCGGCACCTCGTGCGCGACGTACGGCAGCGCGACCGGGTCTGCGGGGTCCCCGTCAGGGCCGAGGTACGGGGTGACCCCCCCCTCGGTGCCCGCCGCGAGCAGGTTGCGGATTCGGATGTTGCCGAACGTGCCACGGGTCATCACCTGATCGTTTCCGCGGCGGGATCCGAACGAGTTCCACTCGGCGCGCGGGACGCCGTGCGCTTCGAGGTACCGCGCCGCCGGGCTGCCCTTCGGGATCGACCCCGCCGGGCTGATGTGATCGGTGGTGATCGAGTGACCGAGCAACAACAAGCAGCGCGCGCCGCGCACCGGGCGGATCGGCTGCGGTGGCCCCATGTCGCGGAAGAACGGGGGCTCCTGCACGTACGTCGACGCCGGGTCGAACGGGTAGGTGCTGCCGGTAGGGGCCTCGAGCGCGCGCCAACGCGGCGGCCCGTCGAACACGTGGGCGTAACGCGCGACGAACGCCTCGCGGGTCACGGCGGCGTCCATCACCGCGCCGACCTCGGCCAACGACGGCCACACGTCGCGCAGGAACACGGGCTGCCCGTCGCTGCCGACGCCGAGCGGCTCGGTGGTCAGGTCGACGTCGACGCGCCCGGCGATGGCGAACGCGACGACGAGCGGCGGCGACGCGAGGTAGTTCGCGCGCACGTGCGGGCTGATGCGCCCCTCGAAGTTCCGGTTGCCCGACAGCACGCTGGCGACGACCAGCTTGCCGGCGTCGACCGCCGCCGCGATCGGCTCGGGCAGGGGCCCCGAGTTGCCGATGCAGGTCGTGCACCCGTAGCCGACCGTGTAGAATCCGAGCGCCTCCAACGAGGCGCTGAGGCCGGCGCGGTCGAGGTAGTCGGTGACCACCCGCGAGCCGGGCGCGAGTGACGTCTTCACCCACGGCTGGGCGCGCAGGCCGCGGGCCGCGGCCTTCTGCGCCACCAGCCCCGCGGCGATCATCACCGACGGGTTCGAGGTGTTCGTGCACGACGTGATCGCGGCGATGACGACCGCGCCGTCCCGCAGCACGAAGTCGTGGCCGTCGTGGGTGACCGGGACCCCCGGGTGGGGCTCGGCGCGCCGGAACGTCGACGCGGCCGCGGCGTGCCACGCACGCGCCATGTCGGGCAGGGGCACACGGTCTTGGGGCCGCGACGGGCCAGCCAGCGACGGCACGACGCGCGCGAGGTCGAGCGTGAGCGTGCTCTCGTAGGCGACCCCCGCGCGCGGGCGCCGCCACAGCCCGTTGAGGCGGGCGTACCTCTCGATCAGCTCGATGTGCGCCTCGTCGCGGCCGGTCAGCCGCAGGTACGCCAGCGTCTTGTCGTCGATGGGGAAGAAGCCGATCGTCGCGCCGTACTCGGGCGCCATGTTGGCGAGCGTGGCCCGGTCGGCGAGCGTGAGCTCCTCGAGCCCGTCGCCGAAGAACTCGACGAACTTCTCGACGACGCCGTGCGCGCGCAGCATCTGCGTGACCGTGAGCACGAGGTCGGTCGCGGTCGCGCCCTCGGCGAGCCGCCCGGTCAGCTCGAAGCCGACGACCGCGGGGACGAGCATGCTGATCGGCTGGCCGAGCATACACGCCTCGGCCTCGATGCCACCGACGCCCCAGCCGACCACGCCGAGGCCGTTGATCATCGTGGTGTGGCTGTCGGTCCCGACCACGCTGTCGAACGCGACGACGCGCTCGCCGCCCCGGACCCGCGACGACACCACCGGCGCGAGGTGCTCGAGGTTGACCTGGTGCACGATGCCGGTCTCCGGGGGCACCACCGCGAAGTCGTCGAGGGCCTGCTGGCCCCACTTCAACAGCGCGTAGCGCTCGGCGTTGCGCGCGAACTCGAGCTCGGTGTTCTGGCGCATCGCGTCGGCGGTGCCGAACGCGTCGACCTGCACCGAGTGGTCGATCACGAGCTCGGCCGGCACGAGCGGGTTGACGCGCGCGACGTCGCCGCCGAGGCGCGCCATCGCGGCCCGCAGCGCGGCGAGGTCGACCACGGCCGGGACGCCAGTGAAGTCCTGCAGGATCACGCGGCCGGGCAGGAACGGG
>CAIUDO010000756.1 GCA_903897935.1 uncultured Pseudomonadota bacterium | reverse complement strand
CGGCGAGCCCGTCGTCGTCGCGAGCTTGGCGCGGTCCGCGTCCGAGCTGGTGCCCGACGCGACCGCTCCCGCGCGCTGGTTGGGGATCGGGCTCGCGTGCTCGCCGCTTCCTACGGTCGCCCTGGCGACCTGGCATCACGGGCGCGGCGCGTTGGTGACCTCGGCCACGCTCGCCGCGCTCCAGGGCGCGTTCGCGTGCGCGTGGTTCGTCGCCGCGCATCAGCTTTCACTTTTCCAGGTAGCACACGTTTTTTTCGCGCGGCAATGACACGAGCCTCGCGCTGGTACCGTTGATCGCGCGCGAGTGCTAGAGTCCCCGGCGTTCGTGATCATGGCGCGGCGGCAACAGTGGGAGGTACGGCTTGAAGCACGCTTGGGGCTACGGCAGCCAGCAACGGCTCCGCGAGACCAACGAGGACAGCTTCGGCGTCTTTCGCATCCGGGATCTCACGCTCGCTATCGTCTGCGACGGGATGGGCGGGCACCACGGCGGGCAGTACGCTTCTGCCCTCGCGGTGCGGGTGATCCACGACGCGTTCCATCAGGCGCCCCCCGGTTCGCCGACCCGGTCCTTGCTGCAGGAGGCGGTCGAGAAGGCCAACCGCGCGATCTTCGAGGCGTCTCGTAAAAGCCACGAGCTGATCGGCATGGGCACCACGGTGGTGGTCGCGGTCGTCCAGGACCAGAAGGCCACGATCGCGCACGTGGGCGACTCCCGCCTGTACGTCATCCGCGGCACCGAGGCCGCGCAGATGACGCGCGACCACACCATGGTCAACCTGTTCGTCGACGCGGAGCTGCTGTCCCCGGAAGACGCCGAGTCGCACCCCGAGGCCCACGTGTTGTCGCGTTCGCTCGGCGTCGAGCGCGTCGTCGACGTCGACATGCAGGCCGACCTCGATCTCTACGACGGCGACCGCCTCCTGCTGTGCACAGACGGCGTGCACGGGGTGTTCACCGAGTGGGAGATCGCCGGCTTCGACTGGTCGGAGCCGCAAGACGGCATCGACAAGGTCCTCAACGAGGTCGCGAACCGCGAAGGCGCCGACAACGCGACCGCCGCGGTGATCGCGATCGGCGAGAACGTCCGGCGCACCGTGCCCCCGTCGGAGCTGCCGCAGGTCGACGCCGACCTGCCGCGCGCCCGAACCGTGAGCCCCACGGCGAAGACCGCGCCCGGCTTCCAGGGCGCCGCGACGCGCGCGCCGCCTCCGATCCCGTCGCCGGTCATCGCGCCGCGCCCCATCCTCGACGACGGCCCCGCGCCCGACCGCGCGCCGCCCGCGGTCACTGCGGAGGCGCCGTCGATCGCGGCGCCGACGCTGCAGCGCCAAGAGGCGCAACGGCCGGAGGCGCAAGCGCCCGCGCCCGCGCAGCCGATCAAGCCCAAGCCATCGGCGATGCGTAAGCTCGCCCCCGCGATCGCCACGCTGTTCGTCGCGGCGCTTGGCACGGCGGTCCTCGGCATCGTCGCCCTGGTCTTCATCAACAACAACACGCCGACCGAAGAGACCAACGGCGCGGGCATCGTCGAGATCGAGCCGGCGATCGACACCCCGCCGGCGCCACCGAGCGACAGCGTCGTGTCTGCGGCCCCCGCGGCCAGCCGGTCCGTCGAGGGCATGTTCTTCGCCCCGTCGTACGACCCGATCTTGCCCGAGATCCATCGCCCGTCCGAACACACCCACCCGCCGCCGGGCGGCACGTTCCAGGTCGATGCGGTGCGCGCGGCGCGTGCGGGTCGCTGCGGCAAGTCGATGGAGACGGTCGTCGAAGCGATGAACGCGTCGATTGACTACGCGCGCCTCTACTTGTCGGCGTGGGAGTGCTACACCGTTCGCCACCGCGACAAGCTCCAGACCGCGCGGCTCGCGTCGGCCGGCGACTTCTCGACGGTGCTCGAGCACTTCCAAGGGGCACCCGCCGCGGTATTGACGCCGGAGCAAGCGAAGGTGCCCGCGTGGCGTCGCCCGGCGACCGACGGCATCGAGCACCGCCTCGAGCACTTCGCGGCCTCGAACCCCGAGACCGACATGCTGGCCGACGTCATGGACGACTACCTCGGCCCGGTGACGCTCGGCGCCGAGCTCGCGCGTGACGTGCTGATCGAAGCCGACGCCGCCGCCGCGTTCGCGACGGCGTGGGGCGAGCCGCGCGAGGCGGGCCGCCCAGGCGCGGCGCCACTCGACGACGCGCAGATCGAGGCGTGGGCGCGGCGCGTGTACTACACCACGTGGGCCATGAACGGCACGATCGGCTCTTTGATCCGCGCTCAACAGCCGGATCAGGCGGTCGCGATCCGCGAGACGCTCCGCAAGGCGCTGCCGGGGGTCGACATCGGCGCGCCCCCGATGTCCGAGCGTGAGTATCCGCGCGACCTCGGCGTCCCGCTG
Source organism: uncultured Pseudomonadota bacterium (assembly GCA_903897935.1). Taxonomy (GTDB): domain Bacteria; phylum Myxococcota_A; class UBA796; order UBA796; genus CAIUDO01. The sequence continues at coordinate 765 of CAIUDO010000756.1, read as the reverse complement.
GCCGTGTTCCAGGCGTACCAGGCGGCGCTCCCGGCCGCCAACCTGCTCACCGCCGAGGTCGGCCCCGCGCCGGCCCCTGGCGTCCGGCGCCCGCCGCCGATCGGCGAGCCCGTAGTCACGCGTGGGCAAGACGCGAGCGCCGACGTGCCGCGTGTGCACCGCTACGAGGACCAGGAGGATCCTGAGTGATCATCAGGTCCGGATCGTAAGGAACCGGACCTCGCGCGCGTTGTCGGCTCGGTCGGATCGGGCACCCCCCTGCCGCCTGACAAGGAGCGAACATGCGTCGGTGGTACCTCACGGCTGGATTAGGCGTATCGGCGGCGATCGTGCTCTTCGTCGCGCCGCGTCTGGAATTCGGGCGCAGTTCGGCGCCTATCGGCCCGGCGCTGACGCCGGTGCCCGTCCCCACCACCGACGTGCCGGGCCACCTCACGCTGACCGCGGGCCTCGATCGCACCGCGCTCGTCGCCCATCGGCCCGACGAGCGCTTCCTTGTCGTCACGCTGACCGCGGAGCAGGTCGATGCGCCCCTGCTCGACCGCCCGGTCGCGATCGCGGTGGCCATGGACACCTCCGGGTCCATGGCGATGCAGGACAAGATGGCGCACGCGAAGGACGGCGCCGCGCTGCTCGCGCGCTCGTTGGAGGCGGGCGAAGACACGTTCGCGGTGGTCACCTTCGCTGACGACGCCACCGTCGTCGTGCCCGCCGGCGTCGTCACCGACATGGCGCGCGCCGAGCGCGCGATCGCCGGCGTGCTGG
>CAIUDO010000755.1 GCA_903897935.1 uncultured Pseudomonadota bacterium | reverse complement strand
GTGCTCCGGTCCAAGGTCGCGAGCCGCGTGCGCCAGTACATGTCGGCGCAGGGCTTCCTCGAGATTCAGACGCCGATCCTCACCGCGAGCTCGCCCGAAGGCGCCCGCGACTACCTCGTGCCGAGCCGCGTGCACCCAGGCACGTTCTACGCGCTCCCGCAGGCGCCGCAGATGTTCAAGCAGCTCCTGATGACCTCGGGGTTCGACCGGTACTTCCAGATCGCGCCGTGCTTCCGCGACGAAGACGGGCGGGCCGACCGGAGCCCCGGCGAGTTCTACCAGATCGACGTCGAGATGGCGTTCGCGACCCAGGAAGACGTGTTCACGGCGGTCGGCGGCCTCATCTACGACCTGTTCACCCACTTCTCGACGCGCGCGGTCACCCCGCTGCCGTTCCCGCGCCTCACCTACAAGGAGGCCATCCGTCGCTTCGGCTCGGACAAGCCGGATCTTCGGTTCGGGCTCGAGCTCGTCGACGTCAGCGAAGCGGTGCGTGGGCTCGGCGCGCCCCCGCTCGACGCCGCGCTCGACGCGGGCGGCGTGGTGCGGGCGATCGTGGTCCCCGGCGTCGCGGACCGGCCGCGCCGGTTCTTCGACGAGCTCGATCACTACGTCAAGAGCATGGGCCGGCACGGGCTGATGTGGATCGCGCGCGCGGGTGAGGAGATCAAGGGCTCGGCGAAGAAGTGGTTCGACGCCGCCGCGATCGCCCGCGTGCAGGAGGCCGCGCCCGACTTCGGGCCCGGCGCCGCGTTGTTGTTGTTCGCCGGCCCCGAGAAGGAGGCGAGCACGGTCGGCGGCTGGGTGCGGCTAAAGGTCGGCGACGCGCTCGGCCTGCGCGACCCGTCGCGCTTCGAGATGTGCTGGATCGTCGACTTCCCGATGTACGAGCGCGACGAAGACACCGGGCAGATCATCTTCTCGCACAACCCGTTCTCGATGCCGCAAGGCGGCATGGACGCGCTCGTCAACAAGGACCCGCTCGACATCCTCGCGTGGCAGTACGACATCGTGTGCAACGGCGTCGAGCTGTCGTCGGGGGCGATCCGCAACCACCGGCCGGATCTGATGGTCAAGGCGTTCGAGGTCGCGGGCTACACCGAGGAGGACGTGCGGAAGCGGTTCGGGGCGTTGTTCCGGGCGTTCCACTACGGTCCGCCGCCGCACGGCGGCATCGCGCCCGGGCTCGATCGGATCGTCATGCTGCTCGCGGGCGTCGAGAGCCTGCGCGACGTCATCGCGTTCCCGATGAACATCAAGGCGCAGGACCTGCTGATGGGGGCGCCGGCGCCGGTGTCCGAGGCGCAGCTCCGTGAGCTGCACCTCGCGTTGGTCAAGCCGGCGGGAGGCTCGTGAGCGACACCGCCGACCTCCGATGGCGGAGCACGCTCGAGCGGGTCGCGCGCGCGGTGGTGACCATCCGGGTGGATCAGGTGCGGGGCTTCGACGGGGAGAACCCGTCGTCGTCGCAAGCGACCGGGTTCGTCGTCGACGCCGAGCGCGGGCTGATCCTGACCAACCGGCACGTCGTCGAGGCCGGCCCGGTCGTGGCGCAGGCGGTGTTCCTCGACCACGAGGAGGTGGCGCTCGCGCCGATCTATCGGGACCCGGTGCACGACTTCGGGTTCTTTCGGTACGATCCGGCGGCGATCCGTCACATGACGCCGGTGGCGCTTCCGCTGGCGCCGGAGCGGGCGCAGGTCGGCATCGAGATCCGGGTGGTCGGCAACGACTCCGGGGAGAAGCTGTCGATCCTGGCGGGCACGCTGGCGCGGCTCGACCGCGAGGCGCCGCAGTACGCGGCGGACCGGTGGAGCGACTTCAACACGTTCTACCTGCAAGCGGCGTCGTCGACGTCGGGGGGATCGTCGGGCAGCCCGGTGGTGGACGTCGACGGGTATGTGTTGGCGTTGAACGCCGGCGCCCGCACGCAGACAGCCACGGCGTACTACCTGCCGCTCGATCGCGTGGTGCCGGCGTTGGCGCACGTGCAGGCCGGTCGTCCGGTGCCGCGGGGGTCGGTCGACGCGGTGTTCCTGTTCGCGCCGTTCGACGAGGTGCGTCGGCTCGGCGCGGGGGCGTCGTTCGAGGCGGAGGCGCGGGCGCGGGCGCCGGGCGTACACGGCATGTGGGTGGTCCAGGAGGTGTTCGCGGGCGGGCCGTCGGACGGTCGGCTGGTGCTGGGCGACGTGGTGGTCGCGGTGGACGGCGCGCCGCTGTCGGGGTTCGTGGCGCTCGAAGCGGCGTTGGACGCCGCGGTGGGCGGCCACGTGACCTTCGACGTGATCCGGGACGGCGCCGCGCGCTCGGTGGTCGTGCCGGTCATCGACCTGCACGGGGAGGTGCCGCGGGCGTGGCTGGAGGTCGGCGGCGCCGTGCTGCACGACGTGTCGATCCACCAGGCGCGGGTGCGCTCGATCACGCGTCGCGGGGTGTTCGTCGCGCAGCGCGGGGCGATGTTCGACCGGGCCGGGGTGCCGTCGCGGTCGTTGCTGACCGAGCTCGCGGGGGTGCCGGTCGTCGATCTGGCCGACGCCGAGCGCATCTTCGGCGGGCTGTCCGACGGCGCGGAGGTGGCCGCGCGGTACACCGACCCGTCGCAGCCGAACGTCGAGCGGTTCGCGTTGATCCGGATGGATCGTCGTTGGTACCCGATGGCGCGGTGGGAGCGGGACGACGAGGTGGGCACGTGGCACCGCCTGGCGGCGCCCGAGCCGCCGGTCGCCGCGCCGCGCCCGCCGGTGGTGGTGGACGTTCCGAGCGCGTCGGGGCCGGGGGCGGACGTTGCGCGGTCGTTGGTAGAGGTGACGTTCCACGTGCCGTATCGGGTGGAGGGGGTGCACGGGACGTCGTTCTTCGGGGTGGGGGTGGTGGTCGACGGCGCGCGTGGCCTGGTGGTGACGGACCGGGACACGGTGCCGATCGCGCTGGGGGACGCGCGGCTGACGTTCGGGGGCAGCGCGCACGTGGCGGCCGAGGTGGTGATGCTGCACCCGACACAGAACGTCGCGGTGTTGCGGTACGATCCGTCGTCGCTGGAGGGGGCGTCGTTGGCGTCGGCGCGGCTGGACGTCGCGCCGCTGCAGCGGGGCCAGGACGTGTGGCGGGTGGTGCTGGACGAGGGGGAGGTGCACGTCCAGAAGGCCAAGATGTACCGTCAGGAGCCGCTGTCGTTGCCGATGCCGGACCCGCCGCGGTTCCGGGCGTTCAACTGCGCGACGGTGACGCTCGGGGACGGTGAGGGCACGGGCCCGGCCGGGGTGCTGGTCGACGCGGACGGGGCGGTGCGGGCGCTGTGGTCGTGCTTCTCGTACCAGGAGGGTCGGCAGGTACGGGAGACGTGGGAGGGGGTGCCGGCGTGGTCGGTGGCGGACGTGGCGGCGCGGGCGGCCCGGGGGGACCGGACGATCCCGGTGTTGGGCGCGGAGCTGTCGTTGATCGCGCTGGCGGACGCGCGGCTGTTGGGGTTGCCGGCGGGGTGGGCGCAGCGGTTCTCGGAGGTGTCGCGGCGCCGGGTGTTGGCGGTGGCGCGCACGTGGTCGGGCACGGACGCGTCGGAGGTGCTCCGGCCGGGCGACTTGTTGTTGGCGGTCGACGGGGTGTTGGTGCGGGATCACGCGGCGGTGGAGGCGACGTTGGATCGCCAGGAGCTGTCGTTGACGGTGCTGCGCGACCGGTCGGTGGTGGTGTTGGCGCTGGCGCCAGCGCGGATCCCGGCGTTGGGGATCGACCGGGTGGTGATGTGGGCGGGCACGTGCATTCATGAGCCGTCGCCGGCGGTGGCGGCGCAGCGGGGTCGGTTGGCGCGGGGTCCGTACGTGGCGTTCGCGTCGTGGGGATCGCCGGCGAACCGGTTCGAGCTGAAGGCGACGCGGCAGATCGTGTCGGTGGACGGGGTCGAGACGCCCGACCTGGACGCGTTCTTGGGGGCGGTGTCGGGGCGGGAGGACCGGTCGGCGGTGCGGGTGCGGCTGGTGGACCTGAGCGGTCGGCCGGAGCTGATCACGCTGGAGCTGGACCTGCGGTACTGGCC
>CAIUDO010000754.1 GCA_903897935.1 uncultured Pseudomonadota bacterium | reverse complement strand
CTGCCCCGCCCGCGCCACCTTCCAGATCGCCGACGCCCTCGACACCGGGCTGCCGCCCGGAGCGTTCGACCTCGTCGTGTGCCGCCACGTGCTGCAAGCCGTCCCGCGCGCGTACGACGTCTGCGCCGAGCTCGTCCGCATCACCCGCCCCGGCGGCTGGGTCCACGTGTTGTCCGAGGACTACACCATGATCCACTTCCCGCTCGCCGACGGCCCCGACCCCGACCACCTGTTCCACCACGGCGCCCTCCGGTTCGGCGCCGCCGGCGGCACCGACATGCGCGTCGGCCGCCACACCTGGGCGCACCTGCGCCGGCTCGGCCTGGTCGATCTGCGCGTCGACTACGTCACCGTCGACACCCTGCGCGTAAACCGACCGATCTTCGCGGACATCTGGCGCAGCTGGCGCGACGGCTACACCGCCGCCCTCGCGTCGGCGCTCGACGAGCCGCGGGACCGCACGAAGGCCAGGTGGGACCAGATGATCGACGCGATCCTGGACCCCGACGCCTACTGCGTCTGGCAGGTCCCGATCATCAGCGGGCGGCGGCCCGTCGCCTGAGTCGCCAGGCCCCGGGACCCAACGGCGCGTTCCGGAGGATCGCACCCGCTACCCGCCGTCGGACGTCAGCTTCCGATGAAGCGCCGTGATCATCTTCTTTCACCTCGACGACCCTTGCGCGAATGTCGTCGGGCGCCATCTTCCACGCTGCCAGATCCCTGAAGTCCCGCACATCGCCTCCCCGCGGAGCTGACGGCTGAACGCTGATTGCTGATTGCTCCGCCATTTCTCGGCTAAGTGATCGGCATTGCGGTTAGACTCGCGCCCCACACGCAGAGGAACCCATGCCCGCCACCCAACCGGCCTCCCTCCTCGAGGCCCTCGCGCGCGCGGTCGTCGTATTCTCGGCGCTCGCGGCTCCGTTACAGGCGCTCGCCGCGTGCGGTGACGGCGTCGTCGAGGTCGGTGAGGCGTGCGACGACGGGGACAGCGTCGACGAAGACGGCTGCTCGTCGTGCGCGATCGACCCTGGTTATCAGTGCTCCGCGCCGTTCGACGTCGTCGGCTGGGGCATCGAGAACCTCGCGTCCGGCGGGAGCTGGTCGGCCGCCGGCGACGGCCTGTCGGTCACCGCGACCACGAACGGCGACCCCACGGTCTACCGGTCCGACTTCACGCTCGACGAAGACGTGATCCAGTTCTCGATCCGCAGCGACGACAGCGACGACGACTTCTACGGCTTCGTGCTCGGCTTCGAACCCGGCTCGTTCGGCTCCGCGGCCGCGGACTTCTTGCTCGTCGACTGGAAGAAGGCCGACCAGTCGACCGGCGGCGCGACCGGCCTCCGCGGCATGGCGCTGTCCCGGATCCAGACGAACAGCACCGACCCGCTCGACTACTGGGGCCACGAAGGCGTGGTCGACGAGATCGCGCGCGCCGCCACCCTCGGCACCACCGGCTGGAACCGCTACCAGACGTACGACTTCATCGTCGCGACCACCCCCTACCGGCTGCGCGTCTGGGTCGACGGCGTCTTGCAGTTCGACCTCACCGGCAACTTCCCGTCCGGCCCGTTCGGCTTCTACGCACAGTCGCAGGCGTCGAGCGTCTTCTCGGCCGTCAACAGCCCGTCGGTCTGTCTGGAGACGTGCGGCGACGGGTTCGTGACCGCGAGCGAGGCGTGCGACGACGGCGGGGTCACCTCCGGTGACGGCTGCGACGCTGCGTGCGCCGTCGAAGACGGCTGGGAATGCGAGGGGGAACCGAGCGCGTGCGCGCCCGAGTGCGGCGACGGCGTGCGCACCGCCACCGAGACCTGCGACGACGGCAACGACCTGCCCGGCGACGGCTGCTCCGACGTCTGCGCCGTCGAGCACGGCTGGCGCTGCATCGAGCCGTTCACGCTCGACGAAGGCGTGGTCGAGGCCTGGGAGGTCAGCACCCCACTCCCCGATTGGTCGTTCCCAGGGCCCTTCGAAGCCCTACAATCGGAGAACACCGCCCCCACCGCGCTCGTGCTCACCCACCCCATCGGCGGCGGACCCGTCTCGTTCGAGGTCTGGAGCGACGACCCGTCGGATGACGACGTGTTCGGCTTCGCCCTCGGCGTCGAACCTGGTGAAGCGTCCGGCGTGAGCGACGTGTTGTTGTTCGACTGGAAGCAGGTCGACCAGACCATCTCGGGCACCTTCGCCGCCGCCGGGACCGCGATCTCCCGGTTGACCGGCGTACCCACCGACAGCGGCGACTTCTGGGGGCACGAAGGCGCCCTCACCGAGCTGGCCCGCGGCGCGAACTACGAAGCTACCGGCTGGGAGACCGGCGTGCCCTACACCGTAACCCTCGACGCCACGACCGAGCGCGTGCGGATCTGGATCGACGGCGCGCTCGAGTTCGACCTCACCGGCTCGTTCCCCGACGGCTTCATCGGCGCCTACGTGCACAGCCAGGCCGGCACCACCTTCACCCTCGTCGACCCGATCAGCGGGGTCAGCACCTGCAGCAGCGCGTGCGGCGACGGCGTCGTCTCGTCGGTCGAAGGCTGCGACGACGGCGGCGAGGTCAACGGCGACGGCTGCAGCGCGACCTGCGCCGTGGAGCTCGGCTGGGAGTGCGCCGGCGAGCCGAGCGTCTGCCTCGACGACGCCGACGCCGACGGCCTCTCCGACACCGACGAGCTCGTGTACAGCACCGACCCGGAAGACCCGGACACCGACGGCGACGGCTTGTCCGACGGCGCCGAGGTGTACGTCTGGGGCACGCTCCCGCTCGTCGTCGACACCGACGCGGGCGGCGTCTCCGACGGCGACGAGGTCCTCGTCGACGGCACCGACCCCACCGACGGCCTCGATGACCGCACCGCCGACCCCGACGGCGACGGCCTCACCAACGCCGAAGAGGCCGCGCTCGGCACCGACCCGCGCGCCGCCGACACCGACGGCG
>CAIUDO010000753.1 GCA_903897935.1 uncultured Pseudomonadota bacterium | reverse complement strand
CTCGACCGCATCGACCTGCAGGTGGCGGTGCGTTCGGTCGAGCTGGCGGAGCTTCGCGGTGCCGCGCCCGCCGAGTCGTCGGCGGCGATCCGGGCCCGGGTGGTGGACGCGCGGGAGCGCCAGCGCCGGCGGCTGGCGCCGTGGGGGCTGGCCTGCAACGCCGAGATGCCGTCGGCGGTGATGCGCGCGACCTGCCCCCTCGACGCCGCGGCGGAGCGCCAGCTCGCGGCGTTGCACGCCAGCCGGCCGGGCATGAGCGCGCGCACCGTCGACCGGCTCATCAAGGTCGCGCGGACGGTCGCGGTCCTCGCCGGCGACGCCGCGATCACGTCCGCGCACGTGCTCGAGGCGGCGAGCTACCGCGCGCTGGACGCCGCGCCCGCGACGCGCCCGCTGGTGCTGGCCGGAGCGCCCCGCGACCCCACGTCACCGCCGCGTTGACTCGCGGTCAATAGGTCTGGGAGACTCCGCCCATGCGCTCGCTTCCGCTTCGCGCGGCCCTCGGTTCCGTGCCCCTCCTGCTCGTCGCCTGTGGAGGCGATTCCCCCTCGGCGACGCCCGACGCGGTGTCGGGCCCGACCTACTACCAGGACGTCAAGCCGATCGTCGACGCCAAGTGCGTGTCCTGCCACAACCCCGACGGCATCGCGCCGTTCGGGTTGACCACCTACGCCGAGGTCGAGGAGGTCGGCCCGGTGGCGCAGCTCAACATCGAGCACGGGCTGATGCCGCCGTGGCCCCCCAACGCCGAGTGCAACGAGTACGTCGCGGACCGCTCGCTCACCGAGGCGCAGAAGGCGACGTTCGCCGCGTGGGTGGAGGCCGGGATGCCGGCGGGCGACCCCGCCGCGCCCGGCGACCCGATCGACGTCGAGCAGGTGGGCCTCAGCCGCGTGGACGTCGCCCTGGAGATGCCGCAGGCCTACATGCCGCAGACCACGGCGGACTACCCCGACGAGTACCGCTGCTTCGTGCTGCCGTTCCCCACCGACGTCGTCGACGGCACGAAGTACATCACCGGGTTCCGGGCGGTGCCCGGCAACCCCAAGGTGGTCCACCACGTCATCGCGTTTTACGCCGGCCCGGGCCAGCTCGCGGAGTACCAGCAGCTCGACGCCGCCGAGGACGGTGACGGCTACACCTGCTTCGGCGCCGCCGGCGGCAGCGGTCGCCCGGCGATGATCGGCGGCTGGGCGCCCGGCGGCCTGGGCTACGACTTCCCGACGGGCACGGGCCTCGAGATCGAGGCCGGCTCGGCGGTCATCATGCAGGTCCACTACAACGTCATCGAGGCCGGGGCGGAGCCGGACCGCAGCTCCGTCGAGATGAAGATCGACGACACCGTCGAGCGCGTCGCGCAGGTGCAGCCGTGGACCAACCCGCAGTGGGTCGAGGGCAACGGCATGACCATCCCCGCCGGCGAGGCCGACGTGATGCACGCCTTCGAGTTCGACCCGACGCTGGTGCTGGGCGGCGAGTTCACGCTCTTCACCGCGTCGATGCACCAGCACAACCTCGGCAGCGCCAACCGCGCCAGCCTCGTGCGCGCCGACGGCGGCGACGAGTGCCTGCTGCAGATCGACGACTGGAACTTCCACTGGCAGGGCAGCTACGCGCTGCGCCAGCCCACGCAGGTCCGGCCCGGCGACAAGCTGCGGGTGGAGTGCCACTGGGACAACTCGCCGCAGAACCAGCCCTCGGTCGGCGGCGAGCAGATGCCGCCGCGCACCGTGTCGTGGGGCGAGGGGACCGGCGACGAGATGTGCATCGGGTTCTTCTACGTGGCGCCGGGCGCGCCGTAGCCGACCGCGCGGCGGGCGCCCTCTGCCGCTGACCCGGGCGCGCCGTAGCCGACCGCGCGGAGGGCGCCCTCTGCCGCTGACCCGGGTG
>CAIUDO010000752.1 GCA_903897935.1 uncultured Pseudomonadota bacterium | reverse complement strand
AGGGTGTCGAGCACCCTGCGGGCCAGCGCGTCGACGTGGCCGCGTACGTCGCCGAAGCCGGGGGCGTTGACGACGAGCACGCGGTTCGCGGCGTCCAGCGGAGTGATTTGCACCGTCTCGGTGGATCCGGGGATCGGGTCCACCTTGCCGAAGTCGATGCCGAACAGCGCCCGGATCGCCGAGTCCTTGCCGGCCGAAGCCGACCCGAGGAACGCGAGCACGAGCGACTCCGACAGCGCCCGCTCGACCTCGCTCGCGGCGGACGACCAGCGCGCGACGACGTCGCTCGCGGGGATCAGCGGCGCGTTCACGCCAGGGACGAGCTCATCGGCCATGCGTCGACTCCTGCCCGGGTTGGGTAGCCGCAGCAGCGCGCGCGGTCCACAAACGAAAAGACCCCGCCCGAGCCGAAGCTCGACGGGGTCTCATCAGCTCACCGCCTCGGGGGCGGGGCGGCGCTCAGAGCGTGCAGGACGCCGAGGAGGTGCCGGCGGCCGTGAGGCCCTCGAGCGTGGAGCAGTCGGCGCCTTCGTAGGCGTCGGCGAGGCAGGCGAAGTAGTCGGCCTGGTCGTTCGCGTAGCCGGCGCAGGTGGACTCGTAGGAGTAGCCGGTGACGTCGCCGCCAGCGGCCTCGATGCACGCGAGGGCGGCGTCGACGTAACGCTCACACTCGTTGGCACCACCACAGCCGACGAGACCGAGAACCAGACCAGCAGTCACGATAGCAAGACGCATGATGTCCCTCCAATCCTAGCGGACGCGCGCTTCTAACACCGACCGTACAGGCTGCCATCCCAGGCGCTCAGAATTCCGCGCGTCGGGGCGCTTCGGCGCCGTAAGCCCCCACGACGTCAGAACCGCCACCACGCGCGCAGGGTCGGGCTCGGAAAGAACGGGACGCCGACCAAGTTCATACCGGTGATTTGCTCGATCGACGCGTACGACGCCTCGGCGGGCCAGCCCGTCACGACGCTCGCTCCCGCCTCGACGCGGAAGCGGTCCCACGCGTGCGACCACCGTGCTTCGATCGACCACGACTTGCTCTCGCCTGCCAACGTGATCAGATCCGCGGTCAACCCGCCGCGCAGGATCGTCCGGTCGCCGACGCGGCCGTCGACCAGAAGCGATGTAGGAAGCTCGATAACGGTCGAGTCGGCCACTCGGCCAGCTCCCGCCCCGACGTTGAGGTGCACGCCAAGCGCGGGTGTCGCGTTGATGGATCCACGCGCCCACACCACGCCGTTTGTGTAGGAAGAGCTCGACAGGTCGCTCTCCATCAACTCGAAGAAGTCGTTGGACAACCCCGGCAGCTCGGCCTCGCGCTCGGCGGCGACCCGAAGCGCGGCTTCGAAGCCTGCGGACCACTGCCGCCGCCCGACCGCCTCGAACGACAGCGCGCCGAACCTGCCTTGCAGGGGCGCGGCCTCGACGCGCAGCTCCGGGCCGGGCATCAGCACGCTCTGCACCGAGAACTGTAGGTCCAACCAAGGCAGCGCCCCCCAGTGCCACGGCTCGGCGAGCGGGTGGACGGCGAGCCGCCCGGCGCCGATCGTCCACGCGGTGTCCTGGAACTCACCCCGCGACAGCGCCGCGGCGTGCTCGGGGTTGCGGGGGGCGTCGTCGGTGAGCTCGGGCTCCGCAGCGGCGGCTCGGCCGGTGGCCCACAACGACGCCGCGACGAGGACGCTCATCGGGGTCATCCGCTGGCGCTCTGGGCCTGGTCGGCGGCGGCGAGCAGCGCGCCCCCGAAGCCGCCGCGCACCGAGGCGAGCGATACCAGGCCAATGCCCTCACCTTTGAGGGGGTTGTGCCACAGCACGTCGCCGGAGTCGGCGCTGAGGCAGGAGAGGTAGCCGTTCACCGAGACGACGACGCGGTCGCCGTCGAGCAGCAGCATGGGCACGCCGCCAAAGGAGCCAGAGCTGCTCACCCATCGCCAGACGATGGCCCCCGTTGCCCGGTCCAGAGCGAGCACCTTCCCTTGCAGGCCAACGAACACCAGGTCGTCCACGGTCGCCATTCATCCCTCCTGCGTGGCTTCACGCTTCTTCACACTGCGGGCGACGAACGCGCAACGAAGGCGGACGATGTTGTCGGTACCCAACCAAGGGAGTCGACATGTTCGGGACGGTGATCGGGACGATGTGCCTCGTGGGGCTGGTCGGCATGGCCGCCCGCCCACGCGGGCGGTGGGATCGGCGCGGGCGCTGGGGGCACCACCACGGCGGGCCGGGCCGGGGCGGGTGGGCGCGCGTGATGATGGAGCGGGTGCGGCGCGCGCTCCGCTTGCGGGACGACCAGGACGAGGTGCTGGAGGAGGTGTGGAAGGAGGCGCGCAGCGCCGGCCGCGGGCTCGCCGAGGCGCTCCGGGACGGCCGCGGGGACGTCGCGGCGGCGGTACGTGGGGAGCGGCTCGATCAGGCCCGTCTGGACGCGCTGTTCGAGGTCCAGGACGAGGCGATCCGCTCTGCCCGGCGCGCGCTCACCGAGGCGCTGCGTAAGGGCCACGCCGCGCTCGAGCCGGAGCAGCGCGAGGCGTTGTCGGACCTGATCGCGGGCCGCACCCGCGGGTGGGTGTGACCATGCCGCGCTTCATCCTGGCGGTGTTGCTCGGTCTTGGGGCGTGGGCGGGGCTGGTCGGGACGCGGGGGGCGCCGTGCCACCGCCCGGCGGTCGCTGACCATCACGCACACGACGCCTACGAGGCCGCGTTCGCGCGCGGGTACGATGCGGGTCGCGCGCGTAGCGACGACGCCCATCACCCTCACGACCACGCGCGCTGAGCCGACATGCCGATCCGCGCCCTCCTCATCGACGACGACCCGCGGCTGGCGGAGCTGCTTCGGGCCTACCTCGCGCCGCACGACGTCGTGATGTCGCACGCCGCGGACGGCGCGCGCGGCCTCGCGGCGGTCGACGCGGGGGGCGTGGACGTCGTCGTTCTGGACGGCATGATGCCCGGCCTCGACGGGCTCGACGTGCTGCGGCGGCTGCGCCAGAAGAGCGCGGTGCCCGTGATCATGTTGACGGCGCGTGGTGACGAGACCGACCGCGTCGTGGGGTTGGAGCTCGGCGCCGACGACTACCTGGCCAAGCCGGCGTCGCCGCGGGAGCTGCTCGCGCGGGTGCGCGCGGTGCTGCGCCGCGCCGCGCCGCGCGGCCCCGACCAGCGCGTCGTGTTGGGGGATCTCGAGGTCGACCCGGCGTCGCGGACGGCGAGCGTCGGCGCACGCCCGCTCGGCCTGACCGCGCTCGAGTTCGACTTGCTGCTCGTGCTGGCGGAGCGGGCTGGCCGGGTCGTGCCGCGGGACGCCCTGTGGGAGCTCGCTGGGCGCGGGGACACCGCGGTGAGCGGCCGCACCGTCGACGTACACATGAGCCGCCTGCGGGCGAAGCTCGGGGACGACGCGCGGGATCCCCGACGCCTGAAGACCGTCCGCGGGTCCGGGTACCTGCTGGTGCGGACCCCGGGATGAAGCAAGAGCGTCGGCGGGTGTGGGGCCTCGCGCGCGGTCTGCACCGGCGCTTGTTGCGCTGGTTCACGCTCGCCGGTCTGGTCGGGGTCGTCGCGGGCGCGGTCGGCGCGCACGCGTGGCGCGACGGCGCGTCGCTCGGGGTCCTGCTGATCGGCGCCGTCGCGGCGGTCGTGGTGTGGGGCCCGTTATCGTGGGCGGCGACGTTCCGATTGGCGCGCCCGCTGCGGGAGCTGGCGCGGGTGGCGGCCGATCTTCGCCGCGGCCGGTTGGAGCAGCGGTCGGCGTTGCCGGACGCGGATGGCGAGGTCGGGGAGGTCGCGGCGGCGCTCGGCGGGATGGCGGATCGGGTCGCGCAGCAGCTCGCGGACCAGCGCGCCTTGATGGCGGCGGTGTCGCACGAGCTGCGGAGCCCGCTCGCGCGGACCCGGGTGATGGTCGAGATGGCGCGGGAGGGGTCGGCGCCGCCGACGTGGCTGGACGACGTCGAGGAGGAGATCGTGTCGATGGACCGCCTGGTGGGGGATCTGTTGGCGGCCGCGCGGATCGACTTCGAGGCGGTGAGCCCGCGGCCGCTGGATCCGGCCGACGTCGGGCGGCGGGCGTTGGAAGCGGCGCGGCTGGGCGCGGATCTGTTGGTGACGGACGGGGCGCCGTCGACGGTGCGGGCGGACGCGACGCTGTTGGTGCGGGCGTTGATGCTGCTGTTGGACAACGCGTCGCGGCACGGCGGGCGGGCTGTGGCGTTGCGGATCGGGGCGGAGGGCGGTGGCGTGCGGTTCGTCGTCGAAGATGACGGCCCTGGGTTCGCCGACGGGGACGCGCAACGGGCGTTCGCACCGTTCTGGCGGGGCGCTGGCGCCCGGGCGTCTGGGGTCGGCCTCGGGCTGGCGCTGGTCCAGCAGATCGCGGAGGCGCACGGGGGTAGGGCGGAGGCGGGCAATCGGCCGGAGGGTGGGGCGTGGGTGGCGTTGGTGGTGCCACTCTAGGCCTTGAACAAGCGGTCAGCAGTCAGCGGTCAGCGGTCAGCCCGGACAAAGCAATGCATCGCTCAGCGGCAGTCGACCGGGTTGTTCGCGTTCAGGTGAAGGGCGGTTGGGTCACCATCGCGCGATTATCAAGCTGGAAGCT
>CAIUDO010000751.1 GCA_903897935.1 uncultured Pseudomonadota bacterium | reverse complement strand
GGGCGTGCTCTACGACCGCTTCCGCATCGACCACCTCGTCGGCTTCTACCGCACGTACATGCGACCGGTCGATCGGCTCCGCGGGCCCGACCAGAAGCTCCTCCCGGGCTTCTTCGACCCCGCGGACGAGCCCGCCCAGCTCGCCCACGGCGAGGCCGTCATCGGCGCGATGGTGGCCGCCGCGCGCGAGGCCGGCGCGGCCCTCGTCGCAGAAGACCTCGGGGTGATCCCCGACTACGTCCGCCCCTCGCTCACCCGCCTCGGCGTGCCCGGCTACAAGGTGCTCATCTGGGAGCAGCGCGACGGCGCCTTCCACGACCCCGCGGGCTATCCCGCGCTCTCCGTCGCCTGCCTCGGCACCCACGACACCGCGAGCGTCGCGACGACAGGCGGGCTGTTCGACACCACGAGGTCGTCGGAGCCGGGCGCGCCGAGGTCGACCCCGTCGAACGGCGTGACGGTGCAGACGGCGACGTCGCCGTACGCGACCGCGGCGGCGAGCGTCGCCCCGGCGCCGGCCGCGACGCCGTTGAGCGTCCACCCGACCGTGGAGGCGTCGGCGTCGCCGTCGGGATCGGTGAACGTCCACGCGCACGAGAGCGTGTCGGTGGTGTACCCGGGGTCGGGGCGCACCTGGACGTCGGTGACGACGGGTTGGAGGTTGCCGATCTCGCGCTCATCGGCGCCGGGTGGGCCCCACCCGTAGCCGTCGTAGGCGACGACCTCGACTCGCCACGTCTGCCCGCGCGCGGTGGCCGCCGCGGGGACGGTGTCGCTCACGTACGGAGACGGGCTGCCGTCGACCCACCACGCGTACGCGTACGAGAGCGCGTCGCCGTCGGGGTCGACCGCGGGCACGTCGACCACGGCGAGCAGGTCATCGGCAGACGAGGCCGGATCCGGCGTGACCGAGACGCCCGGAGCGGACGGCGGCGCGTTGACGACGACGGACGCCGCGCAGACGTCGGTGTCGCCGGTAGGGTCGGCGACGGTGAGTGTGAGCGTGTGCGCGCCGCGGCTGAGCGGCGACCACGTGGCCGTCACGCCGCCGATCGCGTCCGGCGTGGAGGCGCCGATCGGCCCGTCGACGTCCGACGCCCATGTGGCGGTGAGCGTGGTCGCGTCGTCGTCGGGGTCGCTGACGGTGCCGGACAGGGTGACGGGCGCGCCCTGGCTCAGCACGGAGCCAGGCGCCGGCGCGACCCAGCCGCACTCGGGGAGCTCGTTCGGCGGGCCGACGAGGATCACGACGTTGTCGGTGCCCACCTTGCCCGCGCTGTCCGTCGCGGTGAGCTCGATGAAGTGCTCCCCTTCGCTCAGCACGGCGGCGCCGGCCGCGTAGCCGCTCGTGTCGGGTGGGCTGTCGTCGAGCAGGCCGTCGAGGTTGCTCGTCCACTGCACGGTCAAGGCGTCGGCGCGGTCCTCGGCGTCGGAGACGCGCCCTTCGAGCACGACGAGCCGCCCCGCCGCGTAGGTGCCCGTCGCGACCGGCGCGTCGATCGTGGCCTCGGGGGCCAGCGACGGGGTGATCACGAGGTCGACGAACGCGACGTCGGCGCCGAAGCTCGGATCGACCACCTCCAGGCTGACCCACTGGCTGTCTTCGGACAGGACGATCTCGCAGTACGTCGCGCCGTAGTCGTCGGCGAACCCTTCGCAGACGAGCTCGTTGTCGACGCGCCAGGTGGTCCCGAGCTCCTCTTCGTGGTCGTCTGGATCCGACACCACCCCGTGGATGAACGTCGGCACGCCCTCCGGCGCCGCGTCGCCGTCGCGGTAGGTCGTGATCACCGCCTCGGGGAGCGCGTTTCGCACGGAGAGGCCGTTCTCGCCGCACCCGACGAGGGCGACGAGCAGGAGCGGGCGGGCGGCAGACATCGAGACCTCGGCTTCGCGGCGTGACGATAGCACACGTCGCGCGCCGGCCCGGTCGTCGACGCCCGCCCGACGGCGCTGCTACAAGCACTCGGAGGTGTTGACCCAGGCGGCCGAGGTCGCGTTGCCCGCGGCCGGGATGCGCGCCGGCACCGTGCTGGAGTACGGGCTGTTGCTGGTCTGCGCGAGCGGCAGCGTGACCGCCGTGACCGACATCGGCGCCTCACAACCCGACGCGCCCAGGCCGTCGACCCGGCCGACCGACAACGCGCCGCTGTCGTTCTTGGCGAACGCCCAGCCCGTGTCCACCTCGACCGCGGCGTACGCCGTGCCGTTGCCGTAGCTGTTGGCCCACAGGACGTTGCCGGCGGCGTCGAGCTCGAGCAGCGCCGCCTTGCTGTCGAAGGTGCCGGCCAACACGAAGCCGCCGGTCGACGTCTCCAGCACCTCGTGGCACGCCGACGTCGAGAAGCCGGGGTAGTACGTGGCCCACAGCAGGGTGCCCGCGGAGTCCAGGCGGCCCAGCCAACACGCGCTGCCGCCCCCGCCGTGCGAGGTCGTCCAACCGGTGATGGCGTACCCGCCGTCGGCCAGCGCGGCGACGTCGTCCGACCAGTCGTACCCGGCGCCGCCCATCGACCGACTCCACACAGTGGCGCCACCCGCGTTGGTCTTGGTGACGACCGTGTTGTAGTCTCCCGCCGGGCTGCCGTACGAACCTTCACCCGTGCTGACCGTGCCGCCGTCCAGGGTGAGGTCCATTCCGTTGACGTTGCCGCCGCCGCCGATCGTGATCGCGGCCCACGTGGGGTCGCCGTCGCTGGTGAACCCATAGTCGTAGATGCCGGCGACGCGGAAGCCGCCCGGGACCTCGAACGCGGCGTAGAAGCCCTGCTCGGGGTATCCGTGGTCGATCTGGGACATCCACGTGACCGCGCCGGTGTGCGTCACGCGGATCATCGTGGGATCGTTGTAGCTGGTCATCTCGCCGACGAGCAGGAACCCGCCGTCGCTCGTCGCGGCGAGGCCGGCCGCCGAGTACATCGGGTAGGTGGACTGCGAGACGACCTCGCCCGTCGGATCCACCTGCACGAGCCACGCGTTGCCGCCCCCGCCGCCCGCCACGGCGACGCCGTCGTCGGAGGTGCGGACCATGCCGAGCACCGGGTACGACGAGCCGATCGGAGCGCCGACGTCGACCACCCAGGAGTCGCCGGAGGGGGCGCCGAACGGGATCGCGGACGACAACGCGCAGGTCGTCATGTCGAGCACCTGGACGTAGCCGCTGCACGCCGCCGCCGGCCAGGACATCATGACGGCGCCCGCGCCGGTCGCGTCGGCCATACGCCGCTCGTTGCGCACGACGGCGTCGAGGTCGAGCGTGGTCCCCGCGCACGGGCCCCCGGCGATGACGAACCCACCCGGGTCGCGCCCGAGCAAGGTCGCGAAGGTGCTGCCCGGGGTCACGCCTTCGACGAGGATGGTGCCGGTGCCGGGGCACGCGCCCTCGACGGTGACGGTGGGCGCGGCGAACGCGGACGACATGAGCGCGACGAGCAAGGGGGCCTCCTGTGTGGCGCGCGAACGCTACCACGGCGTCGAAAGGGGCGATCGGAGGTTGGCGCTCGGTGCGGCGATCCTGCCGCGCCGGTGTGGTACGATCCAGTTGACGGCGTGACGTTCGATGGCGCGCCGCTTGCACCGCCGCGGCCGGGGGCTCCCTCATGCTCGTTTGGTTGATGATGGCCTGCCGAGACGACGACGGCGCGGCGCCGCCGTTAGCGGAGTTACGTCCAGTGGTCTCGGAGGCGGCGGGGTTCGCGCCCGCTCCGGTCGCGTTGTCGCGCCTCACCGATCGCCAGTGGCGCAACGCCGCGCGCGCGCTCACCGGCGTCACGTACGACGGCGCGCTGCCGCTCGACTACGTCGTGTACGGGTTCTCGGCCGTGGGCGCCTCCGAGGTCACCGTCGCGCCGCTCGACCTCGAGCAGTACGAGGCGGCTGCGTGGGCGGTCGCCGAGGGCTGGCTCCCCGACGCGCTCGCCGTCGATCAGGTGACCGGCTGCGGCCTCGCGGCGACGGTCGGAGAGCCCGAGCGGGCGCTGGGCCCCGACGACGCGGCGCTGTGCGTCGAGCGGTTCGTGGTGCGCCTCCTGCGCGACGCGTGGCGTCGGCCTCCGACGACGAAGGAGGTCGACGGCGCGACCTCGTTGTACGCCGACCTCGAGCCCGAGGTCGGGCCGACCATCGCGCTGCAGGGGGTGGTCGCGTCGGCGTTGTTGTCGCCGAACTTCTTGTTTCGTGTCGAGATCGGCGCGTCGGATCCGGCCGATCCGTCGCGGCGCGCGCTGACCGATCACGAGCTCGCGGCGCGCCTGGCCCTCGTGCTGACCGACACCCCACCCGACGCCACGCTCGCCGACGCCGCCGACGCGGGCGCCTTGGTCGCGCCCGAGGTGCTCACCCTGCACGCCGAGCGCCTGCTCGCGACGGACGCCGCCCACGAGGCGATGGTCACCTTCTTCGGGGAGATGGCCGAGCTGGCGCGCCTCGACCTCACCACCAAGGACAACACGCTGTTCCCAGAGTGGACCCCGGAGCTCGTGGCCGACATGCAGCACGAGGTCCGCGAGGTCTTCCGAGAAGTGGCCCTCGTCCGCCAGCAAGACCTGCGCGACCTGCTCACCACCGACGTGACGTACCTCACGCCGGCCCTCGCAGCGGTCTACGGGGTCCCCACCCCGAGCGATCCGTCCGGGCGCGCGTTGTTGCCGGCGGACCAGGAGCGCGGCGGCGTGCTCGGCCGCGCCGCCTACCTGTCGGCGAACGCGCACAACACGCTCAACTCCCCCACCCGGCGGGGCAAGGCGGTTCGGAGCCGGTGGCTGTGTCAGGACATCCCGGCGCCGCCGCCGGGCGTGGTCACCGCGCTCGACGACATCGGAGACAGCGGCACGCTGCGCGACCAGCTCGAGGTCCACATGACGGACCCGACCTGCAACACGTGCCACGCGTTGATGGACCCGATCGGGTTCACGATGGAGCACTTCGACCCGATCGGCGCCTGGCGCCCCCGCGACAACGGGTTCCCGATCGACGCGTCGGGGGATCTCGACGGCGTCTTCGTGTACGGGGCGGCCGAGCTCGGTCGGGCGGTCGCCGACCACCCGTCGTACCCGGGCTGCTTCACCCGCAACGTGTGGCGCCACGCAACCGGCCACCTGGAGCTCGAGTCGGAGGACGCCCTCATCGACGCGGTCGGCGCCGAGGCGCTCGCGGCGGGGTTCCGCCTCGATCCTTTGGTGCTCGCGATCGTGGCCTCGGAGGGCTTTCGGACCGTCGCGCATCCGGAAGGCGGCGTCTGCGCCGTGGAGGGTCAAGAGCGGCCGTGCGCGACCGCGTGTGGCGACGGCGCGGAGGTGTGCGTCGACGGGCGGTGGTCGGGGTGCACCGCGCCGCTGCCCGAGCCCGAGCTGTGCAACGGCGTCGACGACGACTGCGACGACGCCCGCGACGAGAACCTGATCCGGTCCTGCGACGACGGAGCGGGCGTCCAGACGTGCACGCTCGGCGCGTGGTCGTCGTGCGCGGGGCCGACCGCGGCGGTCGAGGAGACCTGTGACGGCGAGGACGACGATGGGGACGGGTCGATCGACGAGGACCTCGCTGTCGACGTGCGCCAGGTCTCGCACGCCGCGCTGGTGGCCGCGCACGAGAGCTGCGACCCGATCGGGGATCCGAGCGGCTTGTACTGTCGGTCGGCGGCGCACCGTGTGTGCGGAGGCGGCGGGTGCGGCGCGGTGAGCGGGCCGCCGCTCGTCGCGGTCGACGCGGACGGGGCCCTCGCCGCGGTGACCTGCCTGACCGGGACGGAGGCGGTGCCGGTTGGGACCACCCTCGGTGAGCTCGCGATCCAACACGGTGGCTGTACGGCGGCGAACGTACCGAGCCCGGACTGCAACGCGTCGATCAACCGGCTGTGCGCCGCGTGGGGGTTCGGCACCGGCTACGGTCCGGTCGAGCTCTCCGGAGACGCCGCGACGATCGTCTGCACCCCCGCGGCGACGGTGCGGGACGCGTACTACTCGGTGCTCGCTGCGTACGGGACCGGCTGCGACGGCGCGGTCGGGCGCAGCGGGCCGGCGTGCGACGCCGCGATCCACTCGTGGTGTCGCGACCAGGGGTACGCGTCGGGCCATGGGCCCCTCGAGAACAGCGGTGATCTGCTCTATGTCGCGTGTGTGGGAGGTGCCCCATGAGGCGGCCGCTGTCCCGTCGGACGGTGCTGCGCGGGTTGCTGGCCGGGTCGGCGGTGTCGTTGCCGCTGCCGGCGCTCGAGGCGATGCTCGGCACGAACGGCGACGCGTTGGCGTCCGGCAGCCCGCTGCCCACCCGGTTCGGGCTGTGGTTCTGGGGCAACGGGGTCAAGCCTACGCAGTGGATCCCCCCCACAACCGGGGACGGCTGGGTGACCTCCGAGGAGCTGTCTCCCCTCGCTGACCTGACGCCCTACATCAGCCCGGTCACCGGGTGTGAGATCAAGACGGCGACCCACCCGCACCACTCCGGCATGACCGGCGTGCTCACCGGCATGCCGTACTATCAGCTCGGGACCGTGCGGGATACCATCGTCACGACGTTCGCGGGGCCGTCGGTGGACCAGATCGCGGCGTCGCACATCGGCAAAGAGACCGCGTTCCGGTCGCTGGAGGCAGGCATCACCTGGTTCCGCGGCACCGACGAGGGCTCCACCTTCCAGCACCTGTCTCACAACGGCCCGAACAACTGGAACGCCAGCGAGTACGACGCCAGCGTGTTCTTCGACCGGCTGTTCGGCGGGGGGCAGGACCTGCGCCGGGACGTCGCCCGGGCCAGCGTGCTCGACGCGGTGCGTGGTCAGGCCAGCGCGCTGCGGTCGCGGCTCGGCGCGGCGGACCAGATCCGGCTCGAGCAGTACCTCGACAGCGTGCGGCAGCTCGAGGGTCGGCTGGAGGCGGACATCGGCGCGTGCACGCCGATGGATCGCCCCGGGAGCTACCCCGACGTCTACGGACTGGAGCAGATCGAAGAGAAGAACGCGATCTTCTCGCAGATGCTCGCCTTGGCCCTCGCGTGTGACCTCACCCGGGTGTTCTCGGTCCAGTTCAGCACCGCGGGGTCGGGGGTCATCGTGTGGCAGGTCGGCGCGACCGACAGCTGGCACCAGACGAGCCACGATGAAGCCGACCCCCAGCCAACCGTGCACGCTGCGGTTCAGTTCACGATGGCGCAGCTCGGCGTGTTCTTGCGCACCCTGCGCGACACCCCCGAGGGCGACGGCAACCTGCTCGATCGGTGCAGCATCTTGTGTACGTCCGAGCTGTGCGACGGCCTCCTGCACTCGAACACCGAGTTCCCGATCATGATCGCGGGGCGGGGGGACGGTCGGCTGCGTGGGGGGCACCACTACCGGTCGGGCTCGTACCGCAACACCTCGGACGCGGTGTTGACCTCGTTGTGGGGGGCGGGCGTGCCGGTGGCGTCGTTCGGATCGGAGGGGGGGTACACCACCTCGGTGATCAGCGAGCTGCTCACATGACGTTCGCGTGCACGATGTGTGGCGCGTGCTGTGTCGGCCCCGACATCTCGACGCTGAACAAGTCGCTCGGGGTGCCGTGCGCGCACCTGGGCACCGACCACCGCTGCACGATCTACGACGAGCGGCCCCAGGTGTGCCGGGACTATCAGGCCGACGAATTGTGTACGCTCATCGCCGCGGACACGCTGGAGGAGCGCGCGGAGAAACTGCTCGCGATCTTCGGGCTCACGCCAGGTGGTTAAGGGGCTCGTCATGTGGTGGATCGTCCGCGCCGCGCTGGCCCAGCAGCCCGCCGAGGCCCCCCCTCCGGTCGAGGTGGCCCCGCCGTCATGTCCGGATCGGGCGGTTCCAGGCGCTGAATGGAGCGTCGCTGCGGTCGACGGCCCGGCGGCGCGCGCGCTCGACGCCTACGTGTTCCCGGGCACGCCCGACAACGAGGAGCGCGCCGGGATCCGCACCGACGGGGTCGTCGTCGTTCGTCGCGGGCAGGTCGTCTACGAGCGGTACGGGCGCGGCTACACGGCGACCACCCCGCACCTCGCGTGGTCGGTCAGCAAGACCTTCATGAACGCGCTCGCTGGCGTCGCGGTGCGCGAAGGCCGGCTCGACGTCGAGGAGGCGGTGTGCGCGTACGTCGACGGGTTGCCGTCCGCGGCGTGCGAGGTGACGGTCGAGGACCTGCTGTCGATGGCGAGCGGGTTCGACTGGCACGAGACGTACGAAGGCGACGGGCCGACCTCGTCGTCGGTGCTCGCGATGCTGTACGGGCAGGGCCAGGGCGACATGGCGCGCTTCGTAGCGGGTCATCCGCTGCGTGATCCCCCCGGGACCACTTGGATGTACTCGTCGGGCGACACGAACCTGCTGTCGGCGGCGGTGGGCGCGGCGCTCACGCCGGTCTACGGCCGCGACTTCGCGTGGGCGGCGCTGTTCGAGCCGCTCGGCGTCACGTCGGCCACCTGGGAGCGCGACGGCGCCGGCACGCTCGTCGGGTCGAGCTACCTGTGGGCCACCCCGCGCGACCTCGCGCGCTTCGGGCTGCTGTGGCTGCACGACGGCTGTTGGGGCGGCGAGCGGATCCTGCCCGAGGGGTGGGTGGCGTGGTCCACCGAGGTCGCCCCTGGCTTTCGCAGCAAGCCGCTCGGGCGCGACGACGGCGACGTGCAGGGGCGCCAGGTGTGGTTGAACCGCGCGGTGCCCGAGGTCGGGCAGGTGGAGCGTCCGTGGCCCTCGGTGCCCGAAGACGCCTACGCCGCCCGCGGCCACTGGAAGCAGTCGATCACCGTCATCCCGTCGCTGGATCTGGTGGTGGTGCGGGTCGCCGACGATCGCGACGAGACGTTCGACTTCGACCGCTTCCTCGGGCTCGCCGCGGCGGTGGGGGCGCCATGAGGTCGCTCGTCGTCGTCGTGGTCTTGGCTTCCGCGGGCTGCTCGGCCGATGGGGCCTACGAGGCGGATCTGCTCGACCTCGCTGTGGGGTTCGCGGCGAAGGAGACGTGCTCGTGCCGGTTCGTGTCGGGTCGCACCGAGGGGGACTGCGCGGACTGGACCCGCGTGAGCCCGGACGTCGCGGGCACCGACGTGGGCGCCGACGGCGTCACGAGCAGCGCGCTGCTGATGTGGAGCGCAGAGGCGGAGTATCGGGGCGCGCGGGACGGGTGCGTGCTCGTCGCCGATCCCGACTGACCCGACCGCGACGCGAACGTCGCGCCCGAACGGGGCCAGGGCAGGGCGCGATCGGAGGGACGCCGATGGTGGCGGTGGCACGGCTTCTGCTACCAGCGACCTCTGGAGGATCCATGAACCACCTCATCCTGCCCCTGCTGTTCGCGTGCGCCAAGGTCGGCGAGACCTCGGTGGAGCCCGAGCCCGAGCCCCCGGCGGACGGCATGACCTTCGCGGGCGCCCCCGGCGGTGACCTACAGCTCGCGTTGGTCGCCGGGTACGGCATCTCCGGGGTCTCGGCCCAGCTCACGCTCGCGGTCGCCGGGCAGCTCGACGCCGCCGAGAGCGCCGCCGATGGGGCCCCGTGTCCGACGATGACGGAGGACGACCTCGCGGGCACCACGACGTTCGCGGCGGAGGGGTGCACCGCGCCGTCGGGCGACACCTGGGGGGGCAGCGCCACCATCACGACCGCCGCGCTGGATCTGTTCGCCAAGGACCCGGTCGGCGCGCTGACCATCACCGCCGACGCGTTGTCGTTCGCCAACGTCGACGGCGGCTTCACGTGGGACGGCACGTTCGACCAGTCGTCCATGACCGTGCCGTTCCACACCGAGATGGCGATGACGTCCGGGTTCACCGGGCCGCTGGTGGGCACCGCGACCGGCGCGCTGTCGGTCGACTGTGTGCTCGAGGGCACCGCCGAGGTGTGCACGTGGTCGGGGGACGGGTCGGTGGAGGGCGCGGGCACGTTCCTGGTCGACGGCCAGACGCGCTACACGCCGGAAGACGAGGTGCAGACCGGCACCTTGACCCTCACCGGCGCGGACACGATCGTGTTCGACCTCGGGCCGGGGGCCGCCGAGGGGTGCGTCGATTACACGATCGAGGGCGCCTCGGGGTCGATCTGCTTGTAGCCGGCGCCCCGGAGCCGTCGTGGCCGGCTGGGACTTCTTCGCGCTCGAACCTACCGAGTCGCCCACGCCGTTTCGCCTGGTGGTGCCGACGGGTGCGCTGTTCGCCGACCCGGCGCTCGTCGCGAGCCGCACAAGCGTCGTGTTGGCGCTCGATCTCGGGCGCGTCGCGGGGGAGCTCGCCGGGATCGTGGTGCCGTTCTTGCGGCTGCCGGTGTCGCTCGACGCGGTCGACTTCGAGCGGCGGGACGGGCGGTTCGTCTACATCGGCCACTCCGGCAGGAGCGCCGCCGATGGCCTCGACGGCCTCGTGCGTGAGATCGACGCCCGCACGAAGGTGCGCCTGCACGACCACGGCGAGGCGCTCTCCGCCCGGTACGGCATCCGGGTGGGGGGGTACGGGGCCGAGGCGCCAGCGGCCGAGTACACGTTCTCCGAGCGCGGCGTCGGGTGGTGCTGGGGGAGCGAGGTCTTCTGGGCGCAAGCGGGCACCCGCGCGCAACGCGGCGTACCAGCTCCGGATTGGTGCTACGCCGGCATGGTGCAGTCGTTCATGAGCGGGTGTGTGTTCGGGTTCTACCGACCGTCGACCGGGCAGCTCCGCCTGATCGTGCAGACCACCTGACCGCGGTCAGCCGCGTCCGAGCAGCACGCGGCGCTCCACCAGGGCGAGCCCTCCGACGTAGACACCCTCCCCGACGAGCGCCGCCGCGCCGAGCGGGCCGATCACGTCGCGAAACGTGAGCCCCAGCGCGACGCACACGAGCGGCCACGCCGCGTTCGCCATCACCAGCGCCCGCATGGCCACGAGGCGCGGTGGGGGAGACAACAGCAGGATCGTGCCAGAGAAGCTGCCGTACGCGAGGTTGCACACCCCCAGGAACCGCACGACGTCGATCGGCAGCCCGTAGAGGGGCGCGAGCCAGCCGGACAGCGCGAGCACGACGACGCCGACCAGCAGCCCGCCGCCGCTGTCGACGCGCAGGCACGCCCGCGGTGCGATGGATCCGAGATCGAGCGTCACGCAGCCTCCTCACAGCGCGTTGGTGGATCCCGACAAGGAGAGGCCGTCGGGGAGGGTGGCCCCGACCGTCACCTGACTGAACGCTGCCCCAGTCTCCCACTCCACCACGTAGCTCTCGGCCACCGCGCTCGTCACGAGGTCGAACGCGGTCACGATCTGCTCGCCCGACGGCACATACACGAACGCGCCGCGGCTGCCGAAGCCGAGGTCCGCCATCGCGAAGATGTCGGCGAAGCCGAGGCCGATCGCGAACACCGGCACGCCCTCACGGAGCGCGGCGGCTTTCGCCGCGGACTGCGTCGACGAGGACGCGGTGTCGATGCCGTCGGAGAACAGCACCATCAGGCGTAGGTCGGCCTCCGGCACCGACGCGACGCCAGCGGCGGTCGCGTCCCACAAGGCGGTGCCGCCGCGGCCAGTGCACTGGTGGGCCATCGCGTACGGGATCGCGTCGGCGTCCGACGTCCAGTCCTGGGCCACCAGGACCTCGCTGTCGAACTTGATGAGCCGGGCGTCGTAGATCGCGGGCAGCGCGTCGAACGAGCTCTCGAGCGCGGCGAGCACGAAGTTGGCGTCGCAGTCCGCGATCGAGCCGGAGTCGTCGACGACGATCGAGAGCGCGACCCGCGTCGCTTTCGGTGCGCCGTCGGCGAGGCGGGACACCGCGGTGACGGGGACCGGGAACCCGTCGACCGCGACCGTGAAGTCCTCGGCGGTGAGCCCCTCCTGGGGCAAGCCGTCGCGCCCGGCGACGGTGACGATGGCCCGGTGGGTGGTCCCCCCGGTGGACGCGGCGGACAGCACCCCAAGCCACGGGATCGGCGGCGCGCCGTGGTCGTACACCGACCGTGCGTATTCGAGGGCCTCGGCCTCCGAGTAGCCGTACACTTCGTCGGTCGTGAGGAAGAGCGCCTGGATCGTGGTCTCTACGGTGGCCCAGGACAGGTCCGTGCAGCCCGCGGTGGTCGTCGGGTAGCAGTCGGGCGGGGGATCCGTGTCGGCGTCGGTGTCGGCATCGGTGTCGGCATCGGTGTCGGTGTCGGTGTCGGTGTCGGTGTCGGCATCGGTCTCGCCGCCGGAATCACCGGAGTCGTCCTTGTCGCCACCGGGGCAGCCGACGAGCAGAAGAAGCGCGCTGAAGGCGCCGAGAAGCTTGAGAGACATGTGAATCCTCC
>CAIUDO010000750.1 GCA_903897935.1 uncultured Pseudomonadota bacterium | reverse complement strand
GCTCGGGATTCGGCCAAGGAGCGCCGATACTTCCGAGCCCGCCTGGGTGAACCGGAAGATGTTGTCGATGAACAGGAGCACGTCCTGGCCTTCTTCGTCGCGGAAGTACTCGGCGACCGTGAGGGCCGACAGCGCCACGCGCGCGCGGGCGCCCGGCGGCTCGTTCATCTGCCCGTAGATCAGCGCGGCCTTCGACTTCGACGGGTCGCCCGGCGTGATGACGCCCGACTCGCTCATCTCGTGCCAGAGGTCGTTGCCCTCGCGGGTGCGCTCGCCGACGCCGGCGAACACCGACACGCCGCCGTGCGCCTTCGCGACGTTGTTGATGAGCTCCATGACGATGACGGTCTTGCCGACGCCAGCGCCACCGAACAGGCCGATCTTGCCGCCGCGGGCGTACGGGCAGAGCAGGTCGACGACCTTGATGCCGGTCTCGAACATCTCGACCGCGGTGGACTGCTCGGTAAACGACGGGGGATCACGGTGGATCGGGCGGGTCTGCTCGTTGCCGACCGGCCCGATCTCGTCGACCGGCTCACCGATGACGTTCAGGATGCGGCCGAGCACCCGCGGCCCCACCGGCATCGCGATCGGCCCGTGCGTGTCGCGCACCTCTTGCCCGCGGCGCAGGCCGTCCGTGGTGTCCATCGCGATGGCGCGGATGGTGTTGTCGCCGAGGTGCTGCGCGACCTCGAGCACCAGGTTGTCGGGCCGCGCGTCGATGGTCGGGTTGGTGACCAGCAGCGCGGACATGATGTTGGGGACCTTGCCGGGCGGGAACACGACGTCCACGACCGGACCCATGACCTGCTTGATCGCGCCGTTCATGAAGACTCCACGAGGGGCGCGGGGCGGTGCCCCACGCAAAAGGTTGGAAACTAGAGGGCTTCGGCGCCGCTGACGATCTCGATGATCTCTTTCGTGATCGCGGCCTGACGGGCCCGGTTGTACTCGAGGGTGAGCGCCTCGATGACGTCGGACGCGTTGCGCGTGGCGTTGTCCATCGCGGTCATGCGCGCGGCGTGCTCGCCAGCGTCGGTCTCGAGGAACGCCTGCAACACCTGCGTGCGCAGGTAGAGCGGCAACAACCGGGACAAGACGTGCTCGGCGCTCGGCTCGTACGCGACGTCCGAGTCATCACCCGCGGAGGCCTGGATCTCCATCGGCAACAGCCGCTTGAAGGTCGGGACCTGGGTGATCGCGTTCACGAACGTGTTGTAGACGAGCCAAACCTCGTCGTACGCGCCTTCGGCGAAGCCGGTGACCGCCTCACCGCACAGGTCCCGCACGAGGTCCATGCGAGGGGTGTTCGCGTACGCGAGCACCGAGGCGTTGACCTTGATGCCGCGCGCGCGGGCGAAGTCCGTGCCCTTTCGCCCGTACATCTTGAGCACGACCTCGTATCCGCGCTCACCCAGCCAGTCGGTGAGCCGACGCAGCATGGTGTTGTTGAACGCGCCACACAGGCCGCGATCCGTCGTCAGCACCACGACGAGCGCGCGCTTGACGGCCTCGCGGCGCTGAAGCAGCGGATCCTGGGCCTCACCCTCGGCCTTTCCGGCCACGCGCCCGAGCACCTCGGAGAGCTTCGCCTGGTACGGGCGGGCGCTCATCGCGGCCTCGGTCGCGCGGCGCAGCTTGGCCGCGGCGACGAGCTTCATGGCGGACGTGATCTGCTTGGTCTTCTTGACGGAGCTGATCCGACGCCGAATGTCCTTGAGGTTTGCCATGAGCCTCTCCGACTAGGCCGGGCGCCAGGTGCTCTTGAATGCAGCGATCTCGGCCTTGATCCGGCCGCGGAGGTCATCCTTGTCGAGGCCGGCGCTCTCCTTGTCGCGCACCTCTTGCAGGAGCTGCGGGCGCGCGGCGCGCATGTGATCGAGCAAGGCGTTGCGGAACGGGACGACGGACTTGAGCGGCACGTCGTCGAGCAAGCCGAGCGCGCCGGCGAGCAGCGAGATGATCTGCTCCTGGACGGTGAGCGGCTCGTACTGGCCCTGCTTGAGCAGCTCGGTCATGCGCTCGCCGCGCCGGAGCTGGCCCTGGGTGGCGGCGTCGAGGTCGGACGCGAACTGCGCGAACGCCGCGAGCTCGCGGTACGACGCGAGGTCGACCCGCAGCGTGCCGGC
Organism: uncultured Pseudomonadota bacterium; assembly: GCA_903897935.1. Classification (GTDB taxonomy): domain Bacteria; phylum Myxococcota_A; class UBA796; order UBA796; genus CAIUDO01. Next base: position 186 of record CAIUDO010000750.1, on the reverse strand, counting down.
GACCTGCTTCATCGGCTTGATCTGCGCGGCGCCACCGACGCGGCTGACCGACAGGCCGACGTTGACCGCCGGGCGCTGGCCCGCGTTGAACAGGTCGGTCTCGAGGTAGATCTGGCCGTCGGTGATGGAGATGACGTTCGTGGGGACGTACGCCGAGACGTCGCCGGCCTGCGTCTCGATGACGGG
>CAIUDO010000749.1 GCA_903897935.1 uncultured Pseudomonadota bacterium | reverse complement strand
GCTCCCGCGCCAGCTCCGCCCCCCGCGCCGGCCCCGGCCCTCGGTCGGCACGGCGGTCGGCGGCGCGCTGGCGGCGTGCTGCACCCGTTGCTCACCGAGCTCGAGGCCGACGAGCCGGGCGCGCCGCCGCAGCGGGGCTCGATCGAGGAGGGCCGGTTCAAGCGGCTGCGGCTGCAGATCGACGTCGCCGACAAGATCCGTGGCGTGCTCGCCCCCTCCGTGCCGCTCGAGCTCCCGTTGGACCGCGCTCCCGAGCTCGAGGCGAAAGCGAACGAGCTACTGGCCAGCTACCTCCGCCGCTACGGCCCGCCCGCCGGAAGCACGGATGCCGACTTCCGCGCGGCCGTGCACGACGAGGTGTTCGGCTACGGCCCGCTCGAGCCGTTCGTGCGCGACAACAGCATCACCGAGATCATGGTCAACGGGCCGTACATCATCTTCGTCGAGCTCAAGGGCAAGCTGTTGGAGACGGGCCACAAATTCGCCGACGACGACCACGTCGAGCGGATCATCCGCCGCATCGTGCTCCCGCTCGGCCGCCAGGTCACCCGCGACGCGCCGCTGATCGACGCGCGCTTGCCGGATGGCTCCCGCGTCAACGCCACGCTGCGCCCGTGCGCCATCGACGGCCCCAACATCACCATCCGTAAGTTCTCCAAGGAGAAGCTCACGATCCAGAACCTCATCGACTACTCGTCGATGAGCGAGGACATGGCGCGCTTCTTGGAAGCCCTCGTGGTGGCGCGGCTCAACATCATCGTCAGCGGCGGCACCGGCTCCGGAAAGACCACGCTCATCAACTGCTTATCAGCGTTCATCCCGGAGGAGGAGCGCGTCGTCACCATCGAGGACGCGGCGGAGCTCCAGCTCAAGCAGCGTCACGTCATCCGGTTGGAGACGAAGAAGCCCACGCCGGAGAGCCCCACCGAGGTCAACATCCGGAGCTGCGTGGTCAACTCGCTGCGTATGCGCCCGGAGCGGATCGTCGTCGGTGAGTGTCGCGCCGGCGAGGCGCTCGACATGCTGCAGGCGATGAACACCGGCCACGACGGCTCGATGACCACGGTCCACGCCAACAACCCGCGGGCCTGCATCAGCCGCCTCGAGACGCTCTGCTTGATGTCGGGCATCGACCTGCCGGTGCTCGTCGTGCGCAAGCAGATCTGCTCGGCGATCAACTGGATCGTGCAGACGTCCCGGCTCCGCGACGGCTCCCGGCGGGTGACGCACATCACCGAGGTGGAGCGTATGGAAGGCGACGTGCCGATCCTCAACGACGTGTTCGTGTACGCGCAGAAGGACAACCGGCAGACCGGCCAGGTCGAGGGCTTTCACACCGCGTCGGGCACCCGACCGAGCTGTGAGGCGCTGCTGCGGAAGGTCGGGTTCGACTTCCCGAACAGCATGTTCACCCCGTCGCGGTCGATCCGCTGACCCCGGCGAGCGCCGCGAACGCCGCCTGTGCGTCGTCGACCCGATAGATCGGGGGCCCTCGGTCGGGCCCGACGACGCCGCTGCGCACGAGGTCGTCGATCGGCAGCGCCGTGCTCCAGAACGCCGTCCCGACCAGGATCAGCGGCGGGCCCGTTGGGGCGCCGGCGGCGAGCCGCGCGAACACGTCGGCGAGCGCCGCGTAGCCGCCTGGGAACGCGATCGTAGCGTCGGCGGCCCCTGACGCGACGACGCGCTGGCCATACGCGGCGGCGGCGGGGGCGATCACGGCGCGGATCGGAGCGTCGGCGCTCACGATCCACGCGACCCCGCCAGGCCCTGCGGCGGCCGGCAGGTCGGCGGCGACGCGCTGGGCCGCCATCACCAGCGGATCCCCGCCTTCGGCCCCCCCGAGCAGCTCGACCGCCCGCGCGCGCTCGACCGCGACACCGACCGGCGCGATGACCGCTCGCCCGCCGAGGATCGCCACCTCGGCGGCGACGCCCTCCTTCTGGACGAGGCGGGCCCGCAGCGCGTCCGACGACGACGGCTCGCCGTGGTTGATCCACACGCGCCGCGGGGCGGGCGACATCGCGCGCACCCACGCCGCCAGGCCGTCTTGATCGGCGTGCGCCGACAGCCCGTCGACGTGGGCGACCTCGCAGCGGATCGCGACGTCTTGCCCGTGGATGCGCAGTGACGTCTCGCCGTCCAGCAGGCGGGCGCCGCGGGTGCCGCCGGCCTGGAAGCCCGCGAGGAGGATGGTGTTGCGGGGGTCGCCCGCCCGCTGCGTCACGTGGTGCAGCACGCGCCCGCCGGTGAGCATGCCGCTCGCAGAGATGAGGATGAACGGCCCGGACCGGCCGTGCAGCGCCTTCGACTCCTGGACGTCGCGGGTGACCTCGACCCCCCGGTGCAGCGCGCGCGCATCGGCGGCGTCGAGGGTGGTGGCGTCGAGGTGGCGCAGCGTGATCGACGTGCTGTCGATCGCCATCGGGCTGTCGAGCACGATCGGGACCTCAGGGATCGCCCCGTCGCGACGCAGCCGGTGGAGCAGCAGCAGCAGGACCTGAGCTCGGCCGATCGCGAACGCCGGCACCAACAACACGCCGCCGCGCGCGACGGTGCGGCGGACGACCGCGCCGAGCGCGACCGCCGGGTCTTCTTCGGCGTGGTGGCGGTCCCCGTAGGTCGACTCGAGCACGACGGCGTCCGCGGCCGGCGGCGGGCTCGGATCTGGGACGAGCAACGCCCCGGCTCGGCCGACGTCACCCGAGAACAAGACCGACGCGCCGTCGGCGGCGACGCGGATCGACGCCGCCCCGAGCAGGTGCCCGGCGACGTGCCACGACGCGGTGAACGGCCCGATCGTGCGCTCGTGGTCGGTCGGGACCTCGACGAGCAGCTCGAGGGCCCGCGCGGCGTCGCGCTCGGTGTACAGCGGCTCCGCGGGGTGGTGCCGCGTCGTGCCGTGGCGGTTCGCAAACGACGCGTCCTCCTCTTGGATGCGCGCGCTGTCGGGCAAGACGAGGTGCAGCAGGTCAACGGTCGGCGCGGTCGCGTAGACGGGTCCTCGAAAGCCTGCCCGCACCAGCGCGGGCAGCATGCCCGAGTGGTCGAGGTGCGCGTGGGTGAGCAAGACGGCGTCGAGCGCGCGCGGGTCGAACGGGAACGCGTCGCGGTTGCGCAGCCGATCGTGCTTGTACCCTTGGAACATGCCGCAATCGATGAGCACGCGGCGGCCGTCGGGGGCGGTGACGACGGTGCGGGAGCCCGTCACCATGCCCGCTCCGCCGAGGAACCAGAGCGCGAGGCCGCGCGCGGGTGGGGTGGAGGCGGGGTCGACGTCGGCGCGGCGGTTCATGAGGCAGGCTCCAGGATGACGGGCCCCGCCGACACGTCGACGGCGCCGGTGAACGGCGCGCGCGGGGCTGCGGGGTCGGCGAGCGGACGGGTGGTCCACGCGCCGTCGAGGGTGAGGACGGCGGTGACCGGTCCGGGGGCGACCGCCGCGACGACGACGGCGCCGCCGATGCGAACGGCGACCGCCCCCTCCGAGACCGCGACCCCGGCGACGCTCTCGCGAGGGGCCGCTCCGAACTCAGCCATGAACCTTGACAACATGACCGCGGCCGGCCGGGGCGCGACGGCGCGCCACTCGGGCCGCGGCCCGGACAGGTCGACGTCTGCGGGGCTCCCGGCGAACAGGTGGCGGGTCCGGGAGATCGACGGCCGCGTCTGCTCGCCGGGGGGCTCGACGAGGGCATGCCAGTACACCCGGGTCACGCCTTGGGTGAGCGCCCCGAGCAGCAGGGCCACGAGGTCGCGGGCCTGCGAGTCGAGGGTGGCGCCATCGCCGTCCGAGCGCGCCGACGTCTCGGTGATCCACACCGGGCGCCCGGGGGCGACCTCGTGCGCGAGCCCGACCACGCTCCAGACGGCGTCGACCCCCGGGCCGGGCGGGTACCGGTGCAGGTTCACCCCGTCGACCGCCGCCGCGAGCTCGGGCCGCGCCCACAGCGCGCGCAGGTACGACGCCCCTTCGGGGTGAGACGGATCAAACAAGCCTCCCGGCAGCACCACCGCGGTCGGGTCGGCGGCGCGGATCACCGCCGCCGTGCGCACGACGAGGTCCGAGAAGCGCTCCGGAGGGCAGAAGTCTTCGTTCACCGCTGCTTTGTCCCCGCGTGGAGGCGCGCGGTGGTGCAGGTCCGGCTCGTTGTCGACCTCCCAGGTGCGCACCCCCGGCCCGACGCCGGGCGCGTCGTCGACGCCGTCGCCGTCGTAGCGCTCGACCACGGCCTGCACCCACGCGAGGTAGGCGTCGACGTCGGCGGGCGCGCACGACCGGGTGCGCTGCTGCGGCGCGTTGCCTGGCCACGGCCCGATCATCACGTGCGGGGCGAGGCCCTCGCGGATCGCGAGGCCGATCGCGGCGTCGGCCCGCGCGACCGCCGCCGCGCGGTCCGTCGACGAGGCCCAATACGACAACCACGGCCAGACGGCGCTGTGCAGGCGCACGTGACGCACGCCGAGGGAGCGCACGCGGGCGGCGTCTTCGGTGAGCTGCGCGAGGATCTGATCGGTGGTCGCGGTGCGGGCCACGTAGTCGGGCACCGCGAGCGCCTCGTTGACGCCGAACACATCGGCGACGGTGCCGCCCGGCGCGGGCGCGGCCAGGACGATCGCCGCCGGCGCGTCGGCGACGAGGGCCTTCGCTGCCGGCTCCTTCGTGCCACACGCCATGACGACGGCGACGAGGATCATCGAACGAGGCGCAGGGTCGGGCGGCCTTCTTCGGGCGGCGGGGGTTCGGGCGCGGGCGCAGCCGTCGCGGCTTCGGGGAAGAAGATCACCTGCTGAAACGCGACGTATGGGAACCGGCAGTCGTACAGCGCGTCGAAGGACAGCGTAAGGGTCACGCCGCTGTCGTCGTACCGAGGCGCGTTGTATCGGTGGTACGCCGCGTCGAGCCGGATCGGCAGCACGCCGTTCTTGTACTGCGCGAGCACGGCGGCCGGCACCCCGGAGCTGCCGAGCTGGTCGATCTTCGTGGTGAACAAGAAGTCGCACCCGAGCGCGAACGCGGCCTTCACGAGCTGTTCGGCGTGACCGCCCCACGGCTCGAGCACCTGGGCCTCGGCGCGCGGGGCCCGATCGTGGCGCCCGAGCGCGGTGAGCTTGGGCTCCGCGGGTGGCGGATCGCCCGGGGGGGCGTCGGCGAGCTCGGGCGCGGCGGCGTACGCCTCGGGGTGCAGCTCGAGCACCTCGGCGATCGCCAGGAAGTCGATCAGCGTGATCGGCTCCTGGTCGGAGAGAGCGCGGCGCAGGCGCGCCCGGTCGACGCCGGCGCGCTCGGCGAGCGCGGGCACGGTGAGGCCTCGCTCGCTCATCACGCGGCGCACCAGCTTGAGGATCGGGGCAGTCGACGCGGGCACGGGACCTCCGGCGGTACGCCGTAACGCGCAAGGTCGCCGCTGGGGGCGTACGGCGGCCGGGCGCCGGTCGCGCCGGGCCCTTAGGAACCGCAGGCGCGGCGCGTGGTCGACCGCTGAAGTGGAGCGAACGCATGAAGCTGCTCGCCGTGGTGTTCTTCGGGCTGTTGTTCGCGGCGCTGGGGGCGCGCGCGTGGGGCTGGTTCGTGCGTCGACGCGGGCTCTCCCGGCTGGCCGGGCTCACGCGCACCCGCGAAGCCCGCGGGGTGCACGTGCGCGCTCGGGCGGACGGCCGGACCTGGCGCGGGCTCCGCCCGAGCCGAAACCACCACACGCGCGGTGATCTGGTGCTGGCCGGTGACCGCCTGGTGCTCGCGACGGCGCTCGGCGTGCTGGTCGACGCGAGTCCGGCCCGCCCGTTGACCGTAGTGCGCGCGCCCGGCCCCGGTCGGCTCGTGTTGGAGGGCAAAGACGGCGAAGCAGACGGGAAAGCTACGCTGTACCGCATCGAGGTCGTCGTCGACGCGCCTGACGTGTGGGCGCGCGACCTCGTGAAGGTGGCGTCCGAGGTGTCGGCGTTCCCGCGCCCGGCGTGACCCCAAACGACGACGGCCACCCGATCGCTCGGGTGGCCGTCGAAGGAGGCTGGCGGGGTCACCCGCCGCCGAGATCAGCTGGCCGAGGAGACGGCCGTGGCGATCTGGTCGAACTTGCTGGAGATCGACTCGCCGAGGAGGGTGAGGGCCGCGATGATGACGACGGCG
>CAIUDO010000748.1 GCA_903897935.1 uncultured Pseudomonadota bacterium | reverse complement strand
CGCTGCGCCCGGTCGACCAGAAGGCGGCCACCGATCTCGCGGCGCTGATGGATCGCGTGAAGAACGCCACCGTCGTCGAGGTGCGCGCCGATCTGCCGGCGATCACGAACTACGTCTCGTCGATCACCCGCGCGTACCCGGGCGGTGAGCTGCAGGTCGCTGAGGCCGAGTGCCCGGGCGTCGGCAACTGGATGCAGGTCGGCGCGGTGATCTCGAGCCCCTACGGCGCGTCCGAAGGCGGCGCGGCGCGGGCCGGCAAGGCGGGCAAGCGCGCGGGCGGCGTCGGCGCCGGGGCCTGCGTCTGGAAGTGACGCGTCAGGCGCCGAACAGCGCCTGACAGTCGCTGAGCACGTCGGCCGGGTGGGTCCCGAACCCGATGCCGACGTCGTACTCGAGCAGCACGGCCCCCTCCGCGTCGAGAAGGACGGTGATGCGGGCGGCGGTCGTGTCGGTCGGATCGTCGGTGGCGCCGTAGTAGAGGCCGAGCTCGCGCGAGAGGTCGCTCCACAGGTCATAGGCGAACGCCTCTTCCTGCGCCCAGGCGAGGTTCTCTTCCGGCGGGTCGAAGCTCGCTCCGATGATGGTCACGCCGAGCGCGTCGAAGTCAGCCTGGAGGTCGCGGTACCCGCAACCCTCGATCGTTCACCCACCGGTCCCGGCGGCTGGGTAGAACCAGAGCACGGTCGGGTGGCCCAGCAGGTCGGCGGGGGTGCGCGCCGCGCCGTCCATGCCGAACACACCGGCGAACGCTGGTAACGGCACATCGCTCGCGGGGGCGGTGCCGTACAGCCCGTCGGTCCCGGCGGCGGTGTCGGCCGGTCCGGTCTCGCTGGCCGTGGGGGTCTGCGCGCTCTGCGTGTCGGGCGGCCCGCCGCACGCCCACATCAAGGTGGCCATCGTCACCATCACGTCCTCCTGAGACGTGTATGGGGTCGCTCGTCTGGTGGTCCGCCGCAAGCGAGCCGCGCTACCTTCGCCACACGAGCGGGAAGGCGGGATGAAGTGGGCGTGGCTGGTGGTGGTGGGGTGTGGGCCCGTCCCTACGGTCGTCGTGGCGCCGGGCCCGACGCCGCAGCACGAGCTGGTGCTGCGCGCCGACGGCCTGCTGGCCGCCCGCTGTGTGAGCGGCGACGACGCGGTCGCGGCCGAGGGCGTCGACGTGGTGACGGTCCGCGGCCTGCGCGCCGACACGACGTACCCGTGCGAGGTCCGCACCACCCAGGGGGACGTCACCGTCGAAGCCACCACGCACCCGCTGCCCGCGGCGCTGGCGGCGTACACCATCGACGTCGGCGGGAGCGCTCCGTCGGAACAAGCGCAGTACATCCTCACGAACCTGGTGCGCATCACCGGCTTCGGCACCGCCGCCGACCAGTTCGCGGTGGCGCTCGATCCCGAAGGCGCGATCCGTTGGTCGGTCGCGCTCCCCGAGTCCGACGAGGCGATCGCCCTCGATCCGTTCGGCCCCGACGAGGTCCTGCTCGGCGGAGGCTTGTTCGTGTCGACGCCGGCCCAGCGGCGGTCGGCGTCGGGCGAGGTCGTCGCTGAGCTCGAAGACGTCGGCGTCTCCCACGAGGTGCTCGCGTGGGGGGACGGGGTGGTCGTCGTTCGGCAGCAGCTCATCGGCTTTCGGATCGAGCACTACGGCTGGGACGGCGCGCTGACGTGGGCCGTCACCGACCAGGACGACCCGCGGTTCCCGAGCGCGTACGTCAACAGCGTCGAGATGGTCGGGGAGCCGCCGTTCGGGGTGCTCATCGCGAGCGTGGTCGAGGCGGGGCGCGTGCTCGTCATCGATCCGCAAGCGGCCACCCTGCTCTACGACCTCGGTCCCGGCGCGGAGATCGACGTGTCGGGCGACGCGGCGTTCGACTGGGTGCACGACGTCGGCGTGGTGTCGTGCGACAGCCACCCGCTGTGCTTGCTCTACTACGACAACGGGACGGACCGGGGTTGGTCACGCGCGGTGATGCTCGGCGTCGACGCGGAGGCCGGGTCGGCGGAGCTGCTGCGCACGTTCCAGGAAGACGGCTGGTACGAGCCGCACCTCGGTAGCGTCCAGGCCCTCGACGGCGGTGACTGGCTGATCGGGCGCGGGCACTCCGAGGTGCACGCGCCGGACTCGATGGACACGTCGATCGTGCGGGTCCGCCCGGACGGATCGGTGCCGTGGCGGCTCGACGTGGGCCCGTCGGAGGCGGCGATCTATCGGGCGCGGTCGTTCGACCCGTGCGGGTTTGTGCCGTCGGAGCGGTGGTGTGGGCCCGAGTAGGGGCCGTATTGGGTTGAGCGCGGGCCTCCGGGCCGCCGGTCCGCGCGCTCGGGGCCGAGACCTCCGCAGCGAGGGACCAGGCACGGGCACCGCTCGCTGCGCGAGCTGGGAGAAGGCGCCACGCCCGACAGGCTCCTGGCCGCCTCACCGGACCGCGCGCGCGGGGGCGAGCGGGCCGACTCCGAGGTCCCAGGCGCGATCGGCGGCGGCGAAGCACGCGATGACCGCCGGAGCGGCGGACGCCCCGACCGGCACCGCGCCCGGCGCCGCGACGAGGCGCAGGTAGCCCCCTGCAGGCCCCGGCCCCCAGGTGACGGTGAACGGCGGTCCGTCGTCTTCCGTTGGCGCTCCGTCGGCGGTGAAGCCCATCGTCACCGGCGCCTCGGGCGCCCGCGCGACGACCAGCCCGGCGGAGACGGCCCGGTGGGTGTCCGCGGTGTGGAGCAGCGTGGCTTGCAGCGCGTCGGGGCGCCAATCGATGGGCGCGCCCGCGATCGCCGCGAGGTGCAGCAGGTACAGCGGGAGACCCGCCGCCGCGGGCACGATCGCGTTGAGCCCGGCCCCGTACCGTGGGTTGAGCTCGGTGGGACGGAAGCCGTCGGCGCCCATCACCCCGTCGACGGTGAAGAAGCCCCGGTACCCGTAGGCGGCGCGTAAGTGCGCGCCCACCTGTCGCGCGATCTCGCGGAGCTGCTCACGGTCGGCGGGCGCCGGGTCCCACGTCGTCGCGACCGCGAGGTAGCGGAACCGCGTCGGGTCGTGCAGGTCGCCCGCGACGAGCATCTCGCACGGGCGGAGCGCGAGGACGGCGTCCGGGAGCACGAAGCCGTGGATCGAGCAGGGGATGCCTTCGACGAACGGCATGATCCGCGCGGTGTCGCACGCGAGGGCCAGCGCGGCACCGACCCGGTCGGCGTCGTCGGCGTCACGCACCCGGCGGACCAAGCTCGCGCCCCCGTGCCAGCCCTCGCGGTTGTCCCCCGACCACACCGTCCCGTGCCCGGCGTCGAGCGCGCGGTGGGCGGCGTGGACAGCGCGCCGATCCCCGAGGGGAACCACGGTAGACGGACAGCGCGTCACCCCGACCGCGTCCCACAGCGCGTCGACCGTGGTCTTGTCCTCCAACCCGCGCCACGCCGCGGGTCGGGCGCCCCACACCTCGCGCCCTCCGACGGGCCGCCCCTCGGAGATCAACGAGCGGATCACGCGGGCGTCGCCGGTCGGATCCCAGGCGTCGAGCCCGCGGCGGGCCTCGGGGGGCAGGTCGTCCAGCCAGCGCTCGGCCTGGCGGATGCCCGTCATGATGTCGGACGCAGGGCCGGCGGTGGGTGGCGGGCCGACCTGCGCGTCGGCGTCGCCGAGCGGCCCGACGCCCCGATACGGAGCGATCACCCGCGCGCGCGCGGCGCCGAGCGCGGTTAGCTGGCGCGCGAGCGCCGCCCCCGGCACCGCCACGTCGATGGCCACGAGCCAATCCCTGCCAGAGACCACGGACACAAGCTCGTTTTCCCAATGCGTGGCCACCGCCGCCCCAAGCGCTGTTGCAGCGCACGATACTACGCCGCATCCTGGAGATGACATGACGGACCTGTCCCGCCGCGGCTTCCTCGGCCTGGTCGGCGTCGCCGCAGCCGCACCGAAGCTCGCGACCGCAGCCGAACCCCCGGCCGGCGCGTCGACGGTGGAGGTCACGGTCAACGGCGTGGCGCACGCCCTCGCTGTCGCCCCCGAGGAGCGCGCGGTCGACGTCTTGCGCGGCGCGCTCGGCCTGAAGGGCACCAAGGAGGCGTGCGGCCACGGCGCCTGCGGCGCGTGCGCGATCCAGGTCGACGGCGTCGCGGTCAACAGCTGCTTGTTGCCGGCGACGGCGCTGCACGGGCGCTCCGTCGTCACCGTAGAGGGCCTCGCGCCGGGCGCTACCGGCGTCGTGGGCTTACACGCCGCCCAGAAGGCGATGGCGATCGAAGACGCGCTGCAGTGTGGCTACTGCACGCCCGGCTGCGCGGTCGAGCTGGCGGCGTTCGTCGATCAGCGCGCCAAGAGCGGCGTCAGCGGCGCGCCGACCGACGACGAGGTGACCACCGCGCTGTCGGGCCACCTGTGCCGGTGCGGCGCGTACCCGGCGCTGCGCCGGGCCGTCGTGCGCGCGTGCACGGGCGACGTCGCCGACGTGGCCGTAGCGGCGCGGCCCGACGCGTTCGAGAAGCTCACCGGCAAGGCCACCTACACGGTAGACGTGTCGTTGCCCGGCATGCTCGAGGGGCGGATCCTGCGCGCGCACCACGCGCGGGCGGCCGTGCGCACACTCGACGCGTCGTCGGCCGCTGCGGTTCCGGGCGTCAAGGCCGTCCACGTGATGCTGGTGGGCGGGAACATCCGGTACAGCGGTCAGCCCATCGTCGCGATCGCGGCGGTTGATCGGGCGTCCGCGAGCGCGGGCGTCGCCGCGGTGCGCTTGGAGCTCGACCCGTCGCCACCGGTGCTCGACGCTGACCTCGCGGCTGAGGAGGGCGCCTCCGAGGTGTTCGCGGCCGAGCGGGATCTGGCCCCGAGCGCGGCTGAGGGGCCGGTGCTGCCGGCGCGGTGGAAGGGCAACGTGCGCGGGCCCTACAAGGGGCACATGTTCCTGGCGCCGCTCGAGGCCGAGCGCACCGTCGACGGTGGTGGCGCGGTCGTGCGAGCGCGGTTCACCACGTCGTTCCAGTGCCACACCGCGCTCGAGCCGCACTGCGCGGTCGCGAAGTGGGAGGGCGACACCGTGGAGGTGTGGGCGTCGACCCAGTCGGTGTCGCACCTCGCGGAGGACATCGCGCAGCGGTGGAAGCTGCCGATCAGCTCGGTGCGCGTACACGCGCCCTACGTCGGCGGCGGATTCGGCGCGAAAGCGGCGTTGTACCACGAGATCGTGGCGGCGATCGAGCTTGCCCGCTCGGCTGGCGCGCCGGTGCGCGTGGTGCCGGACCGCGACGAGGAGCTGGCGTCGGGCGGGAACCGGCCAGCGACGCGCATCGACGTGGGGGTCGCGCTGGCGGACGACGGCCTCGACGCGCTCACCCTCGACGTGCGGTCCAACTCCGGCGTCGCGGTCGGCCACTCGGTCGCGTTGCTCGGCCGCTTGATCTACCCGAGCCGGCGGAAGCGCCTGATCGAGCACGACGTGGTCACCAACCTGCCGCCGTCGGTGCCGTTCCGCGGCCCGGGCGGCCCGCAGGCGGCGTTCGCGATCGAGCAGTCGCTCGACATCCTCGCGCACACCCACGGGATCGACCCGCTCGCCCTCCGTCGCAAGATCGACCCGAACCCCGGGCGCGAGGGGCTGTACGCCCTGGTCGGCCAGCTCCCGCTCTGGAAGGAGGATCGTCAATACCTGGTCGAGGAGTTTCTGGGGCTCGGTTTCAAGGCGTGGGTGACCTGCGTCGATGGACGATTTCTTGATGCG
>CAIUDO010000747.1 GCA_903897935.1 uncultured Pseudomonadota bacterium | reverse complement strand
GTGCTCGACCTGCTCGCCGGCGGGGGCGCGCTCACCTGGGAGCTCGCGCGGCGGGTCCCCGAAGGTGGCGTGTACAGCGTGGTCCCCGACGCGCCCGCCGCGGACGCGCTGCTGGCGTTGGCGAGCAAGGTCGACGCGATCCGGCGCCCCACCGTCGTCGTCGCGAACCCGGACCGTGTGGTCGCCGCGTTGGGGGAGCTACGCTTCGAGGCCATCTTCGGGCGGGATGTGCTGGCCGCCGACCCGCGCTGGCTCGCCGCGGTCGCGCCGCTGCTTCAGCCCTCGGGGGTGCTCGTCGTGCTGGAGCCCGATGTCGCTCAGACGCAGCGCGTCGCCGATCTGCTCGACGCGAGCGCGCTCACCGACGAGCTCCGCGCCGCCGAGGCCACGATGTGGGCGGCCGCAGCGCGTACGTCACTACCCGCGGTCGCGCTGGAGCGCGCCGGATACCTCGTGGTGGCGCGCTCCCCCGTCGAGACGAGCACGACCGTGCGTGTCACCGGGGCGGTGCTCCAGCGTTGGTTCGCCGACCGACCCGACGGCTGGGCGAACCGGGTCCTGGCCCACCTGTCGAACGTCTCGCGCGACACGCTCCACAAACATGTTCGTTCCATGCTTGTAGACAAGGAGGTGACCTGGCGGTCGGTCGATGAGCGTTGGACCGCGCGACGCACGGGATGATCAGCTCCGCGCCTCCAGCGCCTCCCACCGGGCGTACGCCGCTTCGATCGTCTGCGCGAGCGCGTCCAACGCGCGGGTCAGCTCCGCCCCCTCCCCGGTCCGCCACGCGTCCGGGTGGGCCACCTTCTCTTCGAGCGCCGCGCGCTCGACCTCCATCCGCTCGATACGAGCAGGCAGATCCGAGAGCTCCTGGCGCTCTTTGAAGCTCAGCTTGCTCCCGCGCTCCACCTTGGGCGCCGCCGCCGCAGCCTCGACTTTGGGCGAGAGGCGCGCCGACCGCTCAGCCCGCAGCGCAGCGACCCACTGGAGCCGCGACGCGTACGCGACGACCCGCCCGTTGCCGTGAAACGCCAGGATCGAGGTACACACGCGGTCCAGGAACGCGCGATCGTGCGACACGGTGACGACCGCGCCGTCGTACTCCAGCAGGGCCTCCTCCAACGCGCCGACCGAAGGCAGATCGAGGTCGTTGGTGGGCTCGTCGAGCAGGAGCAGGTGCGCGCCCCGCAGCATCTGGACCGCGAGCAGCAGCCGGGCGCGCTCGCCGCCGGAGAGCGTCCCTACCGGCTGATCGAGCTGCTCCCGCGTAAACAAGAAGTTTCGTAAGAACGAGACCACGTGAATGTCGCGGCCACCGATCGTGACGTGGCTCGCCCCCGCCCCCGCCGCGTCCGCGACCGTCGAGGTGAGGTCGAGCCCGGTGCGCTCCTGGTCGACGCGCCCGATCACCACCCGTGGGCCACGCGCCAGCGTGCCACCGTCCGGCTCGAGCACGCCCGCCAGGATCGACAACAAGGTCGACTTGCCAGCGCCGTTCGCCCCGACGACGCCGATGCGGTCCCCGGGACCGAGGTCGAGGTCGAGCCCGTCGAGCACCCGCACCGCCTTGCCCCCCGGCCCGACGAACGAGCGCGACAAGCCTCGGGCCTCGAGGAAGGTCCTCCCGAACTTGTCGCCGGTCTTGAGGTTCAGCGAGAACCGGCGCGCGACCGGGAGCGGCCGCACCGCCTCCAGAGCCTCGAGCCGCTTGAGCCGCGCCGCCTGCTTGGTGGTACGCGCGGCGGGTGAGCGCGCCGCCCACGCCGCTTCCCGCCGGATCAGGGCGACCCGCGAGTCTTCGGCACGTTGCAGCGCGATCTGGCGCTCGGCGCGCGCGACCAGGTAGTCGCCCCAGCTCCCGTCGTACGACACCGCGACGCCGTCTTCGATCTCGACGACCCGCGTAGCGACGGCCTCGATGAGGTAGCGGTCGTGGGTGACGAGCACCACGGCGCCCGCGAACGCCTTGAGGACCCCCTCGAGCCACTCGACCGCGTCGGCGTCGAGGTGGTTGGTGGGCTCGTCGAGCAGCAGCGCGTCCGGCGACGACAACAGCGCCCGCGCGAGCGCGACCCGGCGCCGCTCGCCGCCCGACAGCGTGTCGACCGAGCGCTCGAGGTCGGGCGCGCCCACCCGCTCCAGCACCGCCTCGACCTGGTGCCCGAGGTCCCACCCGTGGAGGTCGAGCTGGGCCTGGGCCGCCGCCGACGCCTCGAGATCTCCCTCGGCGACCGCCGCTTCCCACGCACGGATCAGGGCAGCGTGCCACGCGAGCCCGCTCGCCGCGATCGCGCGCACCGTGCCGACCGGTAGCACGGGCGCTTGCCCCAAAAACCCGATCTCGACGCGACGATGGACGGCGCCGCGATCGGGCACCTCCACGCCGGCCAGCATCGACAGCAGCGTGGACTTGCCGCACCCGTTCGGCCCGACGAGCACGACGCGCTCGCCTTGTTGCACGACCAGATCGACGCCCCGCAGGACCAATCGATCACCGTACGCCTTCTGCACACCCTCAGCGGCGAGAAACACGGGTCAGCTCCGGCCGCCCGCGTATCCGATCAGAAGCCCATCGTGACGCCGAGCCCAGCGCCCAGCACGCCGTCTCCGGTGGGCAGCGCCGACCACCCGGCGCGCAGACCGAGCCGAACGAGCGGGACGACCGACAGCTCGACGAGGCCGCCGACGTCCCAGGTCGGACCCGCGGTCACGTCGCCGATCACACGCGCGTACCCGACGTGAGCGTACGCGCCCGGGCGCACGCGATCCCCTGCGGTGACCGATCCGCCGACCGACGCCGACGCCCAGTCCGCGGTCGCGTAGCGGGCGTACGCGATCGCGAGCTCCGGCTGCACGTGCAGGCCAGGCGTCGGCAAGCCGAGCCCGACCCGTACGCTGAGGTTCGCGCCCGGCTCGCCTTGGTCGGCGACCCGCGACGCGCCCGCCTCGACGCCGAGCGAGAACGCCCGAGCCGGCGACGCCCACCCCAACGCGACACCACACGCCAAAAGCGTGTATCTACGCAGGTTCATGACGGACCTCCATCTCAATGGCGCCGCGGGCGACGGCGGCGCTCCGCCGGCCATTCGAAAGCCACGCGTCACTGTTTGCGGGGCCGAAGCTCGCTGGTCGCATCTGGGCGGAGCGGCGTGCTATTCGGACGGCGGAGGGACTCCTATGCGCCTGGCGGCCTGTGTCATCCCGATGCTCCTCGTGG
>CAIUDO010000746.1 GCA_903897935.1 uncultured Pseudomonadota bacterium | reverse complement strand
TGGCGGTGGTGTTGGACCCGCTCCGGTCCCAGCTCGGGCGGCCCATCGTGGTGACGTCGGGCTACCGGTCGGCGGCGGTGAACCGCGCGGTGTCGGGATCACCGACGAGCCAGCACATGTCTGGCGAGGCGGTGGACATCAAGGCGACCGGCTTGTCTGCGGAGCAGCTCGCGGGCGCGATCGTCCGCACAGGGCTGCCGTTCGACCAGGTCATCTGGTACGCGCCTGAGCGCGGGGGACACGTGCATCTGTCGTACACCGAGAAGCGCCCGAACCGCAGGGAGGTGCTCTACGCACCGGCAGCGGGCGGTTACACGCCAAGCGCCGCGTCATAGCAGCTCCAGAGTGTCCTCCGACATCTTGTCCACCGCCTGCCAGTTCAGGCCGGCTTTCGCCGCGCGGGCAAGCACGCTGCCGACCGAGCCGGCGCTGATGTTCAGCGAACGGGCGACGTCGCCGTGGCACATCGCCAGCGACCACTTGAGGCGCTGGATTTCCTTAGTTTTTCGCATGCTCAGTCCCTCATTCCGCCCGTCGCCTCCGTGAGGCGTCGGCCCGTGACCAAGCGTCGCGCTGCTCCGCATCCCGCGGCCTATACCTCGGGGCTGATCACGACGGACCGCTCTTCGCGATCACGATGGACCGATCTCGGTGATCACGATCCGCCGATTTTTCGCCAGTACGCGCGCCCCCAGGCTAAGTACTCAAAACAGGAGGTGGTGGTGGAAGCTCGCTCTGGTGCTCTGGTGCTCTGGTCCTTCCGTGCGCTCGCGCTCGCGCTGATGGTTGCCGCGTCCGCTCGTGAGGCTCGAGCGGAGATCGTCGACGTGGTGTGCGCGGTACAACCCAACAACTCGATGCGGTTTGATTGTTCGATCGTGATGGCCGGCAATCGAGAGGTCAGGCTCGGCCATCGCAACGTGCTGGAAAGCGACTGGACCTGGGTTTATGGGGACGGCGCGTTGCCGGCGCACGGCCTCACCGTGTACGGAGTTGTCCCCGGTCAGACCTACTTCTACCGCGTCGAGGACACGGGCGATGGCGACGCGGTGCAGGACCTGCTCACGATCCCGTCGCTTCCGGTAGGCTTGGCCGACTTAACGATGGCCACGTCAGGTACTGCGAAGTCGCGCTACGTGCTGTTCGACACCGAAGGATGCGACGACAAGCAATACTTGGTCCTGTGGGACACCGTGCGCGATGTGGTCACCTGGTACCTGGATGTGCAGGCGGAGACGGCGGGGATCGATATCTCTGGCTTCGACGTGGTCCCGTCCCTGACGGACCCGACGGATCGGAACATCCTGCTGATGCTCGACAATCGGAACGTGTACGAGTTCAACTGGTCCGGCAAGCTGGTGTCGGTGCTGGGCTCGGATGGCCCTGTGGATCCGTGGCCGAGTTGCGAGACGGGCATGAACGGCCCGTGTCCCCACCATGATCTGACGCGCGATCAAGCTGGGTACCTATGGACGGTCGGCGCGCGTATCGACGTCGAGTCGCCCCTTGTCGCGCCATGGGACCTCGTGTGCTTGGGTGAAACGTCGTTCGTCAACGATGGGCTGATGAAGGTTGCCGGCGGCCTCGTGATCGACAGCGACTGGCTGATGAACGAGCTCGTGCATGACCCGGCGAGCTACCCCGGGCCGACTCCGGAGGACGTTCCGTGCTCGTACGGAGACTTTAGTGATCAGCTTGGCCGAAGCAACCTGATCGACTGGACTCATGTGAACTCGATCGATCGCGTCCCTGGCTCGGGCGCAGGGATCCTGCTGTCGCTTGCCGAGCACGGAGAGATCGTCTTCTACAACGCGAACACGGACACCGTGATCTGGGGCGTCGCTACGGACGGTCGCCCGACCGACCTCACCGTATCGCTCCACCCCGGAAGGACGTTCAACTTCAACACCGTAGCGTACAGTGAGGATGATCAAGAGCGCTGGGACTACCAACATGACGTTCATTCGGTCGTAGGCGGGGCCATCGACTTCTTCGACAATCACGCGGAATGGGACTCTGCGCAGTCTCGGGTCGTGAGGCTACGCGTGGAGTACCCAAACGCCTACATTATGGCGTCCTGGAACTTCCCGTTCGATCCGATGGATCTAGATAAATATGCGTGCAATTCGCGAGGAAGCGCACGTGTCGTTCCAGGTACCGCCGTTGTATCGGCGGACCCGCAGTCGGTACCTCACTACTACGGGACGATGTTGGCATTGTGCGCGAAAACGAACTCTGTGATTGAACTCACCGCAGACGATGGCACTCCCGCGCCGCTGGGCTACGAGCTGACCATCGCACCCAGCGCTTGTAGTTCTGATCCCGGGCGGGTCACCGAGGGATGGCACCGCGCGTACCCGATCATGTCGCTGGGGCAGGACTGATGCGGCCCACCAGAGTGGTGCTCGTGCTCGGTTTCGTCGGCGTTGCGTGCCGGAACCCGCCGGTGGACACGGCAGCCGAACCAACGACTCCGAATGCGACCGTGCCCGCCGAATCGACCGACCCGTGCACCTGGGGTGAGGGCGGCGAAGCGATCGCCCGCACGCTGGACGGCGTGGACAGCGACGGCGACGGTGTTGGAGAGGCGGCGCTGGTGATGGACCTGCCACAAGTCAGATTAGAGGCTGGGAATGCGGGCTTTAGGCGCACGTTCGATGTCGATGACTTCTCTGGCGACGGCATTCCCGACGTAGCGACGTGGAGCATCGTGACCCCCGAGCAGGACGGCGTCGACGTTGCGGGGCTGGCCGTGCACCTGTACGAGGGCCCGCTCGATGGGTCCATGTGCGACGTACTCTACGGCCAGGGGACTTTGATTGACCCCGAGGGATATTTTGTGCAAATCGTCCAGTCCGCTGGTGATTTTGACGGCGATGGGTTGAGCGACCTTCTCGTCTCCACCGAGATCGGGACGCTGGTTGTTCGAGGCCCGCTGCGGGCCGATAGCGTATCGGGTGGCGGCTCTCAATCCGTCGTTTGGGAGACCGTAGACGGGCAATCGGAAGTTTCCGCACCCCTGGGCGACGTGAACGGGGACGGGCTCGCGGACATCGCGGTGGGCAGCATCAGCTTTGAGGATCCCGGTGCGGTTTATGTGATCTTCGGGCCGGCGGAAGGCGACTTTGCGGAGTTGTCACCTGCGTGGGTGGAGCCGGACGCCTCGGACCTGTTCGGCTACAACGTCTCCGGCGTGGGGGACATGAGCGGCGATGGGCTCCCAGACATCGCGGCGGGCGTGAGTAGCGGCGTGTGGGGCGAGGGCTTTCCCACGTACGTGTTCACGTCGGTCCCCAACGCACCGACCCACCCCGCAGATGACGGCATCGTAATCGTCTCGCCGACAGGAGAGGGCGATCAGGCGGAACTCTATGACGCCGCCGGTGATATCAACGGTGACGGCTACGCCGACATGGCGATGGTCGGGAGCGGTTGGTCCGGCGTCACCATCTTCTTCGGCCCCCTGCGCGACGACGGAACGCCCATCGCGTGGGAGGAAGCCGGGGCGTGGCTGTGGTTCGGCAACCCAATGACCGTCGAGGGGCGCGGGGACGTAGACGGCGACGGCTTCGACGACCTCGCGGTCGCGTCGATCCACGGCAGCTTGGTCTCGTGCCCGGAGGGTTCCTACGACCCGGAGTGCAAGCCCGGTCTCGTGCACCTCGTCGCGGGCCCCCAAGTTGGGGTCGTGGAGCCGGTCGACATGATCCAGGGGTACGGCGCCTGGAGCTACTTCGGGTCAACGATGAATGGTCGCGCCGATCTGGACGGCGACGGCGAGAAGGACCTGGTGGTCGCTGGCGGCGGGTGGGTCTACGTGCTGTTCGGCGTCTGATCTTCGGCGCGCTGGACCTGGGCGGGGTGGCCCCAGCGCGACGGCCTGTAGATCGCCTCCTACTTCGCCGCCACCACCCGCTCCCCGCCGCCCTCGACCTCCCGCTGCAACCTCCCCAGCGCCTTGCTCACCGCCGCCGGCGTCACCCCCTCGGCCCGCGCGAGGTCGCTCATGTTCGGGTAGCGCCCCTCGTCCATGAGCCGCTGCCACCGCCGGACGCGCGCCCCGACCCGACCGGGTTCGCTCGGGTCTTCGGAGCGAGCGGCGGCTTCGGCTTCGAGCGGTCAACCGGGCTCCACGTCCTCGCCTCGGCGCGCGAAGCTCGGGAACCGGCAGCCGTATCTCGTATTTCGGAAGTGTCTGGCTATGCGAGCTGCTTCGGTCGCAGGCCCAGGGACACGAACAACCCGGCGCGCAGATGGACCTCGGCCCCGAGGACATCCTGTTGCTCATCAGCCGCGACCCCGAGAAGACGGCCCGGCCGCTGTCCGAGGTGAAGGCGCGCCGGGAGGCCGAGGCCCGCAAGAAGGTCGCCGAGGACGCGTCGCGCCTGCTGCGGAGCGCGAACGCCCGGTTCCGGAAGGCGGAGTGGTCCGGGGACGTCGCGGAGGCAGCTCGGCTGCGCCTCGAAGGCGAGGAGCGTCTCAAGGACCTCGCGGCGGTCGACCCGGCGGCCTGGCCGTGGGCGCGCTGGATGTACGTGGTGCGCGACCAGGACGTGCTCGTGCCCGACGGCGGACAGGCGCCGGTCTACCAGGGGCTGCGCGTCGGCGCGCCGTCGCCGTGGAACCCCGAGAAGCTGCAACTGCTGGTGTTCGGGCGGGTGCGGGGCACGGAGATCGGGCTGCGCGAGGCGGGCACCGCGAACTGGTCGCTGCAGAAGCTGGAGCAGGTGGCGAACCTGTTCCTGGCGCCGGAGCACCTCGACCCGCCCTGGCCGCCGGACGAGGAAGAAGCGTCGCTGCGTGCGGCCGAGGTTCGCGTCGAGCACGCGCTGCGGTACGGCGGCAACTGGACGGCCCTGTCGTGGACGCTGGCGGACGACGCGTGGCTGGCGCGGGCGTGGGCGAAG
>CAIUDO010000745.1 GCA_903897935.1 uncultured Pseudomonadota bacterium | reverse complement strand
TCGAAGGCGCCGCCGAAGTACACGTAGTCGCCAAATCCATCGCTCCCCGACACCAGGTCGGTCAGCCCGTCGCCGTCGAAGTCACCCCCCGCGAGCTCTCCCGGAGCCCGCACGTTGACCCGCCCGTCCGCCGTGGCCAGGTCGAGCGCGCCACCCGGCCCGGGCCCGTTCACCACGTACACCCTGGGTGAGGAGTCATGACCGACAGGTCGCCTACCAGCGGACCCTCGAGCATGAAGGCCCGAGGCGTGACCGTTCGGCCCGCGCGGGCATACGTCGGGCGGGAGGGCTCATGCTGCTCTTGTTGGTCGCGTGTGTGGGGGTGGCGCCGCCCGAGCGTCACGTGCTGACCCTGCGCAACGTGTCCGAGCCGGGCGCGCTCGCCGGCCAGGACCACGCGCTCGCGCCTGGGCTGGTCGTCGTGCACCACCCCGACCGCGTCGTGTTCGACGTCGGCGACATGGTGTCGGGCACGCCGCTCGAGCCGCTCGTCGAAGACGGGGACAACGCCCCGATCGTCGCCGCGTTGTCCGGCGATCCCGACGTCTACACGGTCGTGTCGCTCGCGGCGCTCGACCTCGACTACCACGAGGCGCCGATGGGCCCGGGGGGCTCGGCGGTGGTGACGCTCGACACGCCCGCGGACGCGCGCATCTCGTTGTTGGTGATGCTCGGACAGTCGAACGACGTGTTCGTGGCGACCCCGCCGGGCGGCGTCGACGTGTTCCCGGGCCCGGTGGCGCTGGGGGTGTTCGACGCCGGCACCGAGGTCGACCAGGAGCCGGGGGTCGGCCCGGACCAGGCGGCGCGGCAAGCGGAGGCCGGTCAAGGAGAGGAGGCCGGCGCGGCGGTGGCGCTGGTGCAGCCGACGGACCTCGGCGGGTTCGCGTGGCCGGCGGCACACGAGGTCGCGCTGGCCACGCTGGAGCCAGCCCCCTGAGGTCCGGTCCCTCGCGGTGCCAGATCGCTCAGGTTCACCCGACATCGCCAACGCCCACGGAGGGGTCGGGTCGATCGATCCGCACGATCGCGATCGGTGCTGCATCGTCCCGGCTTGAGGCTGGTTATCGGCGATCCCACACCGACCAGCACCGACCAGGGGTCAGGTCGATCACTTTCGTTTCGGGGGGTCTGCGAGCGTTCGAAGCTGGTGAATCGTGGTCTGGACGAAAGTGATCGACCTGACCCCTGTTTGCGTCGCTCGTGCGTTGTCCTGCTTGGAGGGCGATGGTCGACGACGCTTGGTCGGCCCGTCGAATGTGATCCACCTGGCACCTGGCCTGGGCGTTCGAGGCTCGACGCCGCCGCTCACCCTGGTTGAAGGCTCGACATCCGCGAGGCAGACGGGCGGCCGAGCGCCCCCCCGCTCACGCCCGGACGTCGGAGGTCAGCACGCCCACCGCCTCGATCTCGGCGTCATGGGCCGGATCTCGGGACGTCTCCGCGACACCCTCTGCGTACCAGCGCTGCATCGACGGCCGCCCCAACAGGCGCGCCGCGTACGCGGCCGCCGCCGGCCCCAGCGCCAGCCCGTACGTCTGCACGCGGAACGCCACCGGCGCGAAGAACGCGTCGACCGCCGACACCTGCGCGCCGGCCAACCAGGGCCCGCCGAACCGGGAGAGCCCGTCCGACCACAACGCGTCGATGCGCGCGACGTCGCGCGCCAACGCGGGCGAGACCTCGTGCAGGCGCACGCGGATCCCGACGTTCATGCTGCACACCTGCCGAAGCGCCGTGAACCCCGAGTGCATCTCCGCGGCCGCGCAGCGCGCCCACGCCCGGGCGTCCGCGCCGGCCGGCCACACCCCGGGGTGCCGCTCGGCGAGGTACTCGACGATCGCGAGCGAATCCCACACCACCCGCCCATCGTCGACCAACAACGGCACCTTTCCGGACGGCGACAACGCGCGGAACGGCCCCCAAGCCGCCTCGTCCCCGAACACCAGCAGTTGCTCCTCGAACGGGACGCCGAGCTCGTGCAGCAAGAACCAAGGGCGCAACGACCACGACGAGTAGTTCTTGTTGGCGATGTACAGCGTGAGCATACTGCCTCCCTCCGATGTTCGCCCCCTATCGCCGCGCTGGCTGCGGGCCGAGCCCGCACCGCGTCGTGCGCTCGCGAGGTTGCCACGAGCAGGTTGACCCTACGACGGCGGAGCCGGTTCCGAGGGGGTCGTCTCGGTGAGCGTGCTGTCGGCGACAATCACCCAGCCGACACATTGAAACGATCTCCGTTCGGCCCGATCGGCGACACCAGCGACGACCATGACGAGCTACCGGTGCTTTGAACAGCCATTCTCGGACCTTCGGTGCGTGCATCGGTGACGGTGACCCAAGACGGTCGACGCCTCGGCGCCGCGTTTGCCTTGACCCACGTGGGTCGGGCACCGGCCCGGCTCGGGCGGACCCACCCGTACCGAGCCATCGGGCCGCTGCACGTGAACCGCCCCGACGTCGTCGACCTCCACCCGCAGGTTGCCCTCGTGGATCAGCCGATGATGGCAGGCGCAAAGCGTGAGCAGGTTCGCGGGCTCGTGCCGACCGCCCAGCACGAACGGCCGGACGTGGTGAAGATGCAGCCAGAACCGGCCGGAGCAGCCGGGCACCGCGCACCGACGCCGATCACGATCCAATACGATTGTGCGCACGCGCGAGGGGATCGTTCGGGCGGTGGTGCCGTCGGCGTCGACGATCGTGGCGTCGCAGGCTACTTGTGCGGCGATCGTATCGGACGCCTCGGCGTCGTAGCCCTCGATGTACCCGTCGGGAGCGACCTGAAGGTGCAGGACGGCGGGCTCTTGTGCGGGGAGCTCGCCGACGTCTTCAGCGTCGTCGGCGACGCCACGCAGGTAGCGGCGCGCGAACTCGGCGAGCAGCGTGCCGTCGGACACGTCGTCACCGCCGACGCTCGACCGCAGGAACACGAGCAGCTCGTCGATCACCTCGGCGTCGCACGACTCCAGGCGATGAAACACCCGAGACGTATACGCGGGACCCTTCGGCGGCGCGTCGCCCGGCGCTTCACCCGGAGACGCCGCCGCGACCAGCGCCTCCAGCTCGCGGCTGGAACCCCGCTCCGCCCGCGCCACCCACGCGTCGACCGTATCGGGAGACGCCACACGGACGATCTCACGCGCCTTCGTCCAACCGAGCCGCCCGTCCCTCATCGCCTGTTCGAGCGCCGGCAGCTTCGGCATCGCGCGCCCAGCGCGTACGAGATCACGCGCCTGACGCGCGGGCATGTGGAGCACGGCGGCTGCATATTCACCGAAGGTGGCGTAGCCGACGGCGCGGTAGCCGTGCGCGGCCTCCATCTGGCTCAGCAACCGCATGAGCTCGAGATCGTGCGCCATCCGCACCGTACACAACGACAAGATTCGAGCATGAAGCGACGCACAATCGTCAGGAGACATATCGTCGTAGCGGCTGGGGTCGATGTGGGCAACGCGTCGCTTGATCCCGCTCGAACCCGCCCGGCGAATCGCGCGACGCGTTGTCCAAGGGGGTGGGCGACTGTGTGCGACCCGTCAACGTTCTCCGGAAGCTGCAGCCCGTCTCGGCGCAGGGTCGTGCACAGTCGTCCAC
>CAIUDO010000744.1 GCA_903897935.1 uncultured Pseudomonadota bacterium | reverse complement strand
TGAGCGACCTGGCCGCCCTGGTGGCGGACGAGCGCGCCAGCTTGGCCGCGGCCGTCGTGTTCGCGCGCGCGCACCACCCGCTGCGCAGCGACCCGTTCGGGGTCGGCACGTTGGTCGTGCAGGGGCCGATGGCCAACGTCGCCGAACGGGCGGGGCTCGTGAAGGCGGTGCGCGCGGCTGGCGCGCTGCCGTTCGTGGCGCTCGGGGCGCGCGCCCCCCACCAGGCGGAGCAGGTCCTCGCCGCGGCGTCGTCGTCCAGCGACGTCTGGGGGGCCGGCCTGATCGGCTTCGATGACCAGCCCCACCGGGCGTCCCACATCGAAGCTATCAACAACAAACACGCTAGGTATGTGATTATCGCTGGAGGGTCCGCACAGCTCGGCGCCGAGATGGAGGGCGCGTGTCCAGGGCCGACGGCGCGTGTGTGGCTGCACGTGCCGTCCGCGCGGCTGATCGGCCCGGCGGCGGCCGCAGGCGTGCGGGGCTTCGTATTGGAGGGGCACGAGGCTGGTGGGCACGTCGGCGCGTTGTCGTCGGTGGGTCTGTGGGAGGAGGGCATCGCGGCGGTCGAGGATCTCGCTCAAGTCGGTGAATGTACCGTGATCCTCGCCGGAGGCATCGGGTGCGCGACCTCGGCGGCGTTCGCCGGAGCCATCGCCGCCCCGATCGCTGCCAGCGGCGCCCGCGTCGGTCTGCAGGCGGGCACCGCGTTCTTGCTCACCCACGACGTCGTCGAGTGTGGGCAGCTCAGCCCGACTGGCCAGCGGGTGCTGCTCGAAGCGGACGACACCGTGTTGGTCGGCGGCACGGCCGGCGTGCCGATGCGGTGCGCGCCCAACGCGTTCACTGCGGAGCGGCGCGCGGTCGAGCGTGATCTCGCGCAGCGCATCGTCGACGTCGCGGCGCGACGCGCGGCGTTCGAACGGCTCAACGTAGGGCGGACCCGGATCGCGGCCCAGGGCATCGAGCGCGACCCCACGTGGTCCCCCGGCGACGACGACGCGCGCCGATACCGGCCGGTCTCAGCGGAGCGGCAGCGAGCCGAAGGGGCCCACACGGCTGGGCAAGGCATCACCCTCACCCACGACCTGTGCACGGTCCGCGAGCTGGTCCACGAGCTCTCGATAGGCGCCGCCCGCCGGCTAGAGGGCTCCTCGGCGACGAGCGCGTGGGAGCGCCCCACCTCGGCCCACCCGCTGACGCCACGTGCGCCGCGGCGCGGTGCGGCCCGCGCCGCCGATCCACACGCTCCTATCGCGATCGTCGGCGTCGGATGCGTGACGCCGCTCGGCCTCGACGTCGCGTCGTCGTGGGCAGCGCTGCTCGCCGGCGAAGACGGCATCCGCGAGATCCCGACCCATCGGTGGGACCCTGATCTGTATTGGGACCCAGCGACCGGGCCGCGCGGGCCCATCATGAGCCGCGCCCGCGTCGCGGGCTGGATTGGGCCGTTCGGCTTCGATCCCGTTCGTTACAGGATCCCGCCGCGTGTGGCGGAGACGCTGGATCGCGCTCAGCAGCTCGCGCTCGTCGCCGCCGAGG
>CAIUDO010000743.1 GCA_903897935.1 uncultured Pseudomonadota bacterium | reverse complement strand
GGCGAGGCCCACGAGGCCGACCAGCGCCGGCCCGTGCACGAACGCGGGCTGCCCCCACGCGCCGACCACGGTCATGGCGACCGCCATGGCGACGACCGCGAGCTCGGGTAGCCAGCGGCGCAGCGGCCCGGCGAGCAACAAGACCACGGCGCACGCCGCCGCGACCGCGCCCGTCGTGGCGGCCGCGAGCTCGTACGCCCCGATGGTCACGCTTGGGAGATCTCGGCCAACAACGCCGCGAGCGCCTCACGGTCCTTCGCGACGGCCCCGACCTGGGACACGGTCAGCGCCGCCGACGCCGCCGCGAGCGCGCCACACTTCGCGATCGGCCACCCCTGGACGAGGCCATACAAGAATCCGCCCGCGTAGGCGTCTCCCGCGCCGGTCGTGTCGACGGCTTCGACACGCCGGATGCCGATCGGGTGCTCCTCACCGTCGTGGAACACCACGCTCCCCTTGCCGCCGAGCTTGACGACGACCGTGCCGACGCTGGCCCGCTCGGCGACGGTGCGGGCGGCGCGGATGGGGTCCTGGTGGGTGAGCACGTGCGCTTCTTCGGCGTTGAGGAACGCGATGTCGGCGTACTCCTCGAGCACCGACCACAGCAGGTCGCGCTGCTGCAACACGACGAACGGGTCGGCGGCGTCGAACGAGACCAACGCGCCGGCGTCGGACGCGAGCTTCATCGAGGTCAACGCGGGCTGACGGATCGGCGAGTCGAGCATGGTGTAGCCCGTGAAGTGCGCGACCCGGGTGCTCCGCAGCGCCGCAACGAAGTCCGGCCCGACCTGATCGAGGTGCACGCTGGCGCCGAGGTCGGTGAGCATCGTGCGCTCGGCGTCGCGGCGGCTGATGATCGACAGACACTTGCCGGTCGCGAAGCCGCTCGTGTGGGTGATCGCGTGGTGACCGCACGCGTCCTCCATCTTCGCCCGGTACATCGCGCCCATCTGGTCGTCGCCGACCTGCCCGCGGTACAGCGCGCGCGCGCCGAGCAGGCCCACCGTCGCGATCGTGTTGGCGCACGAGCCGCCGGAGTCGAACACGGTCTTGTGCTTGCGGAAGCGCTCGTAGATCTCGGTCCACCGCTCGTGGGACACGGGGTGCATCGTGCCTCGAATGAGGCCGAGCTCCGTGATCACCTGGTCGTCGTCCACGACGACGAGGGCGTCCATCAACGCGTTGCCAATGCCGACTACGTCCCAGTTCATGTTGCGTCCTACGATGTCCGGCGCTCACCGCGATCCGGGGCGCGCAGGTTGGCAGTTGTGGGCGATCGAAGCTGCTACAGAGGCGGCCAAGGGTTGCCTTCGAACCAGCGCTCGCAGTCGAGCGCGGCCATACACCCGCTGCCGGCCGCCGTGATCGCTTGACGGTAGGTGTGGTCCTGCACGTCGCCGCACGCGAAGACGCCCTCGATGGAGGTGTGCGTCGAGCGGGGGTGGGTGCGCAGGTAGCCGGCTTCGTCGGTCTCGAGCGCGCCCGCGAAGGCCTCGACGTTCGGGACGTGCCCGATCGCGAGGAACAACCCTGCGCACTCGAGGTCGCTCTCCGTCCCGTCGACGAGGTTGCGCAGCCGCACGCCGGACACCTTCTCGTCCCCGTGCACGTCGATGACCTCGGTGTTCCACACGAACTCGAGCTTCGGGTTCCGCGCGGCGCGCTCCTGCATGATCTTCGACGCCCGCAACGATCCCCGGCGGTGCACGACGATCACCTTGGACGCGAACCGGGTGAGGAAGGTGGCCTCCTCCATCGCGGAGTCGCCGCCCCCGACGACGACGACGGGCACGCCCTGGAAGAAGAACCCGTCGCAGGTGGCGCACGCGGACACGCCGTAGCCCTTCAGGCGGTCCTCGTTGGGCAGCCCGAGCCACCGCGCCGTGGCGCCCGTCGCGATGATGAGCGCGTCGCACTCGGCGGTCTCGCCCGACGACGTCGCCAGACGGAACGGCCGCTGCGAGAAGTCGACCCCGGTGACGGCGTCCCAGTGGAACGTGGCGCCGAACCGCTCGCACTGCTTCTTCATGCGCTCCATCAGCTCCGGGCCCATCACGCCCTCGGGGAACCCAGGGAAGTTGTCGACTTCGGTGGTGATGGTGAGCTGGCCGCCGGGCTGGATGCCTTCGTAGACCACCGGGCGGAGGTTCGCGCGGGACAAGTACAACGCGGCCGTGGCGCCCGCGGGGCCGGAGCCGAGGATGACCACGCGGTGGTCGGCCATGATGGGGTCTCCCAAGTGGGCGGTAGGTTGGACCGGCCCCCCTATCCCTCGTCCGGCGCGCGGGCGACCGCGGGCGGCGCCGCGGCGCCATCTCCTGGGACCGCCCCCTGTTTGCGGGCCGCGACCCCGTCCGACGCCGAGAAGGACCGGCCGCCCGGGCGAATCGACCGCACGCGGTCCATCTTGAACACCCGGTCGGTCCCGCGCAGGAAGCAAAACCCCTGCACCGCGCCTCCGTCGACGCGCCAGGGGCCCACCTCGCGCTCGCTCGCTGACCCGACCGGGCCGCTCGCGGATTGATACGCGAGGTACACCGTCCGCTTGCTCGCGATGGCGTCGCGGAGGGTGACCCGCTGCGCGAGGCGCAGGGGCGTGTTGGGCGCCAGCGCGTCGATGAGGTCGAGCAGCGCGCCGACGGTGAGGTCCCCGTGCGGATCCAGCGCGTCGAGCATGCCGACGACGACCTGGTGGGTGACGCGGGCGTCCGCGAGCGCGCGGTGGCCGGGGGCGTCGGGGACACCGAGGCGGTGCGCGACCTCGGACAGGTTGTTCCTTGGGAACGCGAACAAGCGGCGCGCGGCCAGCAGCGTGTCGAACACGACCGGCTCGAACGGGCCCGGCACGGCCGCGTGCTCGAGCTCCGCACGCAGAAAGTCAAGGTCGAACCATGCGTTGTGTGAGGCCAGGATCGCGCCCTCGAAGCGCGCTCGGGCGTCCCCCCACACCTCGGCGAAGGGGCGCGCCGCCGCGAGGGCGTCGTCGTCGATGCCGTGGATGGTGCGCGCCTCGTCCGTGCTCGCGACGGGCGCGCGCACGAGCTCCTCGAAGGTGTCGACGACGCGGCCGCCCACCGATCGCACCACCGCCAGCTCACACACCCGGTCGTGCTTCGGGTCGAGACCGGTCATCTCCAGGTCGAACGAGGCGATCGGTACGTCGCGCCAGCGCGCCGCGCGCAGGGCCGCGACGTCGGCCGATTGCGCGTTCGGACGGCTGGAGCCGCCGCTCACCGCGCCGGGCGGGTGCGCCCGCTCAGGGCACGAAGTGCGTCTTCGGCCGCCTTCGCGGCGATTCGGATCGAGGCGTCGTCGCCGCCGAGGTACACGCGCCCGTACGCGCCGACCGCCCGGAACTCCATGATGTCGACGCGGGCGGCCTTCTCGGCCTCGTTGGCCGCGAGCAGCGCGTACCCGGCGGGCCGCGTCTCCAACACGTAGAGCGTGTCGGTGGGGATCTGCATGTTCCCGTGGCGCATCCGGTTGGTGATCTGCGCGTGGTGCGGGTCCACCCCGGTGATTCGCTCGGACGTGGTGATGACGGGCGCGAGCCGATCGGCCTCGGTCAAGCCGAGCCCCTGCAGCGCGCGCAGGCCGGCCTCGCGGACCTGCCCGTGATCGCGGCTATGAAGCTGGAGGACGCCGAACTCACGCTCGACGACGAACAAGCCGGGGACACACCGCGTGTTCTTCAGCGTGGCGTCGATCACGCGGTTGACCTCCATGCCGGGGGCCACCTCGAAGATTACGGCGGCGTCGCCCGGAAGGGGAGGATCACCCGAGCAGACGGTGCCCAGGAACCCCGCCACCTGGGGCTGCAGCACGTCGACCCACGCAAACGTCATCAGCTCGATGTCGCGCATCACCGCCCCCGCCGCATCTTCTTGCTCACCCGCGGAGGCTGGAAGCCTGGCCCTGGCATGCGGGTGGGGCGGTAACGAACGCCCCCTTGTTTCGCCATCATGGCTTCGACGTAGTCTTCCGGGAAGATCTGGTACCAGCCCTCGGAGAACGTCTCCTTGTCCATCGGGCGTTGGTTCGCCAACGCCTCGGCCGCCTGACGAAGCACCGGATGCTCGGGCAGCAGCTTGCGCCCGCGCGCGAGCACCTCGAGCGCCCCCGTGCGGTCGCCCGCCTTGGACCGGAGGAACGCGGGGACCAGGAAGATGAGGGCCTCCTTCGCACCGACCTTCTCCGCCGCGGCGAACGCGGCCTGTGCCTCGGAGTCGCGCCCCTTGCGGTGGTGGATCGCGCCGATGCACAAGAACGCCTGCCAGTTGCGGAACGATCCGGCTTGCAGCTGCGGGAGCGCCTCGTCGAACTTCAGCGTCATGTAGTCGATCATGCCGGCTTGGGCCTGGAGCTGGCCGAGGAGCAAGAACTGCCAGGATCCGTACTTCTGGCCGAGTGTCGCGAGCAGCGCCTTCGCGCCCTTGACGTCTCTTGCTTGCAGGAGCGCGGTGAGCCCCTCGAGCTCGCGCTGCACGCGCTGGCCGATCGTGCGGGTGACGAAGAAGAACACGACCGCCGCCACGATGATGGCGGGGAGGATCGCCGCGAGGGGGTCGAAGGTGAGGGCGACGATCGCGAACACGACGCCGCCAGCCGCGAGTGAGACCAACAAGCCGTACATGGGAGGTCAGGATCCCCCGATCACGGTGCCGTTGACCTGCCCGTCGATCACGAAGGTGCCTTGCTCACCTTCCACCGACGTCCAAACCTCGGAGTAGTCCCACAGACCCTCGAGCTGGCTCGCGTACTGGATGAACTGCGCGTCGGCCGTGAAGCTGTGCAACGAGCCAGCCTCGGACAGGTAGTCGCCGGTGATCTCGAGCGTGAAGCTGCCACACTCGATCTCGTTCCAGACGCCGACCGCGGGGAAGGTCTGCCGGTCGATGTCGACGAGCACCTCG
>CAIUDO010000742.1 GCA_903897935.1 uncultured Pseudomonadota bacterium | reverse complement strand
AGCGAGGCCCGCGCGAGGGCGACGAGGCGCGTTCAACGCAGTTGAACGCGCCGTTCGCGAGGAGGGAGCGTGCTGCGGCCCGTGACCGAGGAGCGACGTCGTCCTCGCGCGGGACCCGCCGCCAGGCGACGGGAGGTGCGTTGATGGGCGCTCCAAGCCGCCCCGGAGGCCCCGTGTCCGTCGCCCTGGTCGCCCCCTCCCCCGTCGAAGGCGTGCTGCGCGCGCGCGCCGACCACGCCGACCGCGTCGCGCTCGAGCTCGGCGGCCGTCACCTCACGTACGCGGAGCTGTGCGACCTCGCGGGCAGCGTCGCCGCCGCGCTTGGGCCGGTCCGTGGCGCGCTGGTCGGCGTGCTCGCGTCCCGGTCGCTCACCGCGTACGCCGGCAGCCTCGCGGTGTTCGGGGCGGGCGCCGCGCACGTCGCGCTCAACCCGGAGCACCCGGCGGTCCGGCAAGCGAGCGTGCTGCATCAGGCCCGCGTGCACACGTTGTTGGTCGGGCCCGAGGCGATCGACCAGGTAGCGCCCCTGCTCCGCGAGGCGCCCGCGGTGCGCCGGGTGGTGGCGCCCGAGCAAGCGGTGCCGTCAGAGCTCGTCGCCGCGTTCCCCGACGTCGTGTTCGTCGGCGTCGACGGCCTCGCGCCCGCCGCGCTCACTGCGCCGCCCGTCGCGGCGAGCGACCTCGCGTACCTCGTGTTCACGTCCGGGAGCACCGGGCAGCCCAAAGGCGTCGTCATCGAGCACGGCCACTTAGCCCATTATATGAGCAACTTCCGCGAACATGTCGCCACGCCGGGCCCCGAGGATCGGCTGGCGACCACGTACGAGCTCACGTTCGACATCGCGCTGCACGACATGCTGCAGGCGTGGTGGAGCGGGGCCGCGTTGTGCGTCGTGCCAGCGCGGCAGCTCGTGGCGCCTGCCCGGTTCATCCGCGACCAACGCATCACGTGGTGGTTCAGCGTCGCGTCGGCGGCGATGCTCATGGCGCGCCAGGGCACGCTGCGCCCCGGCGTGTTCCCGCTGTTGAAGGTCAGCATGCTGTGCGGGGAGCCGCTGCCGGCCAGCGCGGCGAAGGCGTGGGCTGCCGCCGCCCCCAACTCGGTCCTGTACAACGTGTACGGCCCCACTGAGACCACGATGGAGCTGGCGTTCTACCCCTGGACCGAGGGGTCGGAGGCCGAGTGCCGTCACGGGATCGTGCCCATCGGGGTGCCGTTCCCGGGGCACCAGCACGTGCTGGTCGACGGCGCGGGCGCCGAGGTGGACGGCGCGGGCCAAGGCGAGCTGCTGCTCGAGGGCCCGCAGGTCGGCGCCGGGTACTGGGACATGCCCGAGCGCACCGCGCAGAGCTTCGTGACGCTGCCCGGACGCGACGGGCGGTGGTACCGCACCGGAGACCTCGTCGAGCGGGACGCGAACGGCATGTACCACTTCGTCAGTCGACTCGATCACATGGTCAAGCTGCGCGGTCACCGTATCGAGTTGGGTGAGATCGAGGCCGCCCTCCGGGTCGTCGCGGGCACCGACCTCGTCGCGGTCGTGCCGTTCCCGGTGGTCGACGGCAACGCGCAGGGCCTCGTCGCGTTCGTCGCTGGCGGCCCCGGCTTGTCGGCCGACGCGCTCCGCCACGGCTTGGAGGCGCGCATCCCCGCGGCGATGGTGCCTGGTCGCGTCGAGGTGCTCGACGAGTTGCCGCTGAACAGCAACCGCAAGATCGACCGTGGGGCGCTGGTCGCCCTGCTGGACCGCTGATGGCTTCGGCCCGCCTCAAGGTCCGCGCGGCCACGATCTACGACGTCGCGGCCGTGGGCGCGCTGCAGCGATCGGTCGGCTTCAAGGCGCACTCCGAGGCGGGCTGGCGCTGGTTGTTCACCGAGAACCCGGCCCTCGCCAGCTACGCGTCGCGGCCGGCCCAGGGGTGGGTGCTCGAGGGCGAGCACGGCGTGGTCGGGTACCTCGGCAACATCCCGCAGGCGTATGTGTTGTATGGCCAGCCGCTGCGCGCCGCGACCTGCAGCGGCTACGTCGTGCACGAGGGCGCCCGCGGGGACAGCCTCAAGCTGCTGCAGGCGTGGTTCAAGCAGCCCGAGGTCGGCTTGTTCTTGTCGACGACCGCGAACGCCGAGAGCGAGGAGCTCTATCGTCTGTGTAAGGCAGAGCCTCCCGCAGACGCCAGCTTTCGGACCGGGTTGGTCTGGGTCGGGGCGGATCGGCCCGCCGTCGCCGCGCGCCTGGACGCCCGCGGGGTGCCGCTCGCCCGCCCGCTCTCCATCTTCGGCGGCCCGGCGTCGCGGGTGGCGCGTCGCTTGACGGGGCGCGCCCGCGTCCCCCGCCACCCAGGCGTCGCCGAGGTGCGCGCGCGCGGCGTCGAGGCGATCGACCACCGCTACGACGCGCTCGGCGCCCTGCTCGCCGCCGAGCCGGGCCTCCACCTGCGACGGGACGCCGTGACGCTGCGCTGGATGCTGTCCGACCCCGACGCCCCCGCCCCGGTGCTGCTCGAGGTCGAGCGTGACGGTCACCTGGTGGGGTGGGCGGTGTGCGCCACCCACCACCCGGCCGACCGCACCGGGCCGCAGGTGCGCCTGCTCGACCTGGTGGTGGCCCCTGGCCGCGCCGGTCTCGTCCCGGCGTTGCTCCGGGCCGCCGCCGACCTCGCGCGACGGGCCGGCGCCGGGTTGTTGTACGCGCCGCCGTGCGGGGCGGAGCTGTCGGCGACCCTCCACGCGCTCGGGGCCGAAGCCCACCCGCGCGCGCACCAGAGCCATTGGATCCGGGCGAAGAACCGAGAAGACACGGCACGCTTCGTCGCCGCCGGGGTGTGGCGCGCGACGGGGCTCGACGGCGACGTACCGTTCTGCCTAGAGGGCCAACCGTAGGACCGGGCTACGCGTCGCCCAGCGTCAACACGCGCGCGAGCTCCGCTTTGACCGCCGCTACCGTGGTGAGCGCGTCGAGGTCGAGGTCCAGCAGGTCCACCTCGCGCCCCGTCGCCGACTCGACCGCCCGCAACAGATCGACCAACGACAAGCTGTCGAGCAGCCCCTCGTCGTGCAGGTCGGCGCCGTCCGGCAGCCCGGCGCGCCCCTTCTCGGCGAGGCGCGCGCGCAGCCACCCGTCGACCGCGGCGGCGAGCGCCGTCACGACGCGCGCCACGGGCGCGGCAAGAAGCCCTCGACCACCGTGCCGACGCCCCCCGAACGAGCGGCCGCAAGCACCATCGCGCCCACCGCGAGGTCCAGCATGCCGAGGCCGAACGGGTGAAAGATCCGGAGCGCCTTGGCTTCGTCACGCGCGGCGGCGCGACCGGACAACAGGTCGGCCATGCCCGCGCGTAGGAAGTTCGCGTGCCCGAGCTGCTCGGACAGCAGGTGCACGCTGGTGCGGGCCTGGTTGACGTGGTGCACGTCATCCGCGGTGTTGTCCGCCGCGAGCAAGCAGGCAGGCTCGAGGTCGCGCAGCGACACGTGCAGCAGCGTGCGCGCGTGGTCGGCCGACGGGATCTCGGCGATGTGCGGGGTGATCGCGGTGGTCGCCAACACCGTGACGTCCGCCGACGACAGCACCGCCGACGCGCTGTCGGCGCGCGAACGCTCGCCGAAGCCCGCCGCGCGCCCGAGGAAGTGGTCCGCGGCGCTCGCCGACAGATCGTACACGATGATGCGCTCGAGGGTCGGCATCAGGCTGCGCAGGAACCGCACCGTCTCCGACGCGATCAAGCCCGCTCCGATGACGCCGACCGTGTGCGGTGCCCCGGGGTGGATGACGCTCGCCGCCAGCGCCGCCGACGCCGCGGTGCGCCACGCGCTGATCACCGACGACTCCAACATCGCGATCGGGTAGCCGGTCTCCATGTCGTTGAGCACCAGGGTGGCTGACGCGCGATCCAGCCCGAGCCGCGTGTTCTCCGGAAAGCTCGCGATCCACTTGATCCCGGCGAGGTTCCAGGCGCCGCCGAGCCACGCCGGCAGCGCGATGATGCGCTCGCGCGCGCGCCCAGGGAACCGCAAGAACGTGGAGTCCGGCGGGGTCGCTTCGCCGCGCCCCCACGCGAGGTACGCCTGCCGGACCGCCTCGACCACCCCGGGCCGATCCGCCTCCAACAACGCACGAACCTGCTCACCCGTCACGATCCTCAGGTCACCCGTGGCCATCAGGCGCTCCATCGTCGAAGATGAGGTCCATGTAGCGGCTGCCACGGTCCGGCAGCAGCCCGACGACGACGTCTCCGTCGGCGAACCGGTCCGAGAGCTGGTCGATCGCCGCGAGCACACACCCCGACGAGCCCCCCGCCAACACCGCCTCGGTCCGTGCGAGGCGGCGGCACCACGCGATGGCAGCGTCTTCTTCGACGTGAACGGCGTGGTCGAGCAACGAGAGGTCCAGCAGCGAGCTCTTCTGCGCCGAGCCGATGCCGGGGATCTTGCGCCGCGCGGCGGGCCCACCCAAGACGACGCTTCCGACCGAGTCGACCCCGACGATGCGCGTGTGCGCGCCTTGGTCCTTCAACCAGCGCGCCGTGCCCTGAATGGTCGCGCACGTACCCACCGCGATGAACAACCAGTCGGGGAACCCGCCGACCTGGCGCGCGATCTCGGGCCCGGTCCCGTCGTAATGCGCAGCGACTCCCGACGGGTTCTCGTACTGGTTCGGCCAGAACGCGCCCGGCTGCTCGGCGAGGACCTGCCGAACCCGGGCGAGCCGGGTGGGCAAGTAGCTCTTGACGACCGGATCCTCTACGGTGACGACCTCGACCGTGGCGCCATACGCCCGCATCAGCGCGATGTTCTGCCGCGTGGTGTGCGGGTCGACGATGCACAGGAACGGGATCCCATAGCTCGCGCAGACGATCGCCAGCCCGAGGCCCATGTTGCCGGACGACGACTCGACCACCAGGCCCCCGGGGCGCAGCCGCCCGTCCGCGAGGGCGTCGTCGATGATGCGCAGCGCGGCGCGATCCTTGGAGCTGCCGCCCGGGTTCATCCCGTCGAGCTTGACGTGCAGCGACCAGCGCCGCGGCGCCCACAAGCACCCGAGCTCGACCATCGGCGTGCCACCGATGGCGGCGAGCACACCCGCAGGGCGATGATGGCCGTCAAACCTGGACATCACGGGGACACCGTCATGCGTCTGGAGCAAGGCACACCCTTGTACGGGAGCGCACCGATATCCGGTTGCCGCGATCGCAGCGGCGTCAACGAGTGACAGCACGATGGCGTCGCGAGAACTTGACGGATCAGCGGGTGACGGCCCGCCACCGCCCGACGGCGCCTTGCGCAGCGGCGACCAGGCGCCGACGCGCCCGCAAGCGAAGCGTAGACCCGAGCGCGTGGTCTCGGGTGGCCCACGCCCGCCCGAGCGACCAGGCGTCGCAGCGGACCTTCTCCGAATCCTCGTAGTACGAGGCTACCTTCTCGGCGCTCATGCCCGGGCTGCGCAGCCACGTCGGCGCGTGCCGGGCGAGCGCGAGCACGTCCGTGAGCACCTTGTCGAGCCCGGTGCCGGCCGCGGGGCACGAGGTCCCGCACGCGTCGCCCACCGTGACCAACCCCGGCACCCCGGAGGCGCCCGTACGCGTGAGGTCCGCCTTTCGAACGTGCACCGGCCCGACGACCGAGCACGGCCCGATGACGTCCGCCAGGCCGGGCAGCGCGTCTTGGATCACGGGCAACGGCCGCTCGCGCACCGCGCGGAGCCATGGGTCGTCCAGCTGCCGGTAGACGAACAGGTTGGCGCGCTGGACCCGGCCGCCCGGCCCGTCCAGCGGGAAGAGCGTCAGATACGCGATCCTCGACGCGATGTCCGCCGAGTACCAGGTGAGCGCGGGAAACGGAAACGCGCCCGCCGGGCAAGCGACGTCGAACCCGACGCTCACCGAGTGGCACGGCGACAAGACCTCGCGGGTCAGCCCCACCGACGCCGCCAAGGCGGGCTGCAGGCCCGTCGCGAGCACGACGAGCCGCGCCTGGATCTCGCCGCCGCCGACGAGCGACACGCGCTGAGTGTCCGCAGAGAGGCGCAGCGACGCCACCTTGCCGACCTCGAGGGCCGCGCTCCCGCCGATCTCCCCCCGCACGGCGCGGACGAAGTCGGGGTACCGGGCGTCGACCTGGGGATCCGGGCGCCGATCGATCACCCGACCGCGGCGCGCGATCCACAACGTCCCGACGGGCGTGCTGACCGCCCGGATCGCGTGATCGAGCCCTGCGCGACGCGCAAGCTCGAGCTGACCGCCTTCGAGCTTCTCGCCGCGAAAATCATGCAAGGGCTCGGGGTTCGGGTCGATGACCCGCGTGACGATCCCCATCCGCCCCAGGAGCGCGCCAACCGCGGCGCCCGCGACGCCACCGCCCACGACGACCACGTCGACCACGTCGACCGAGTCGGAGTCAAGAACGGCGCACCCCCGAAGCAGGGCGCGACATTATGCCACGTCGACATCCGCGGCAACTCGGGATCGGCATCGGCGTTCGAGGAGTCCGTGTCGATTGCTGGTCTGCACGTCCTACGAAACGCGTCAGGTCGGCGCGGTACCGCGAAGGCCGCCGACCCACGCGTCGAGCCGAGACCATGCTTGATCAAGCCACTTCGCGCGACCAGCGTCGTCCTCGGGCAGCTCGGATAGCCGCGTCCGCCAAGCGCGCACCGCCACCTGGGCGCCGACGAGCCGCCCGGAGAACAAGTCCGTCATCCGGGTAGCGCCTTCGAAGCCGAGGTGGCCCAACACCCACACCTCGGTCTCCGGGGGCGCGCGCCGCAAGAGCGCGAGCGCCCCGCCCGGTCGCGGCGGCAGCGTGTGGAGCAACGCGCGCGCGCGGGCGACGCCGGCCTCGTCGCCGCGCGCCGCCCACCGCGCGATGAGCGCGTCTCGGCGACGAGCCGTGTACCGGGTGCCCTCGGGGAACAGCACCACCATCTCGTTCGCGCCGAGGTCGGTCGCGAGCGCGCCGACGGGGCCCAGCGACGAGCCATCACCAGCTTGCCGGTCCACGAACGCGTTGGGGAGCCGGTTCCCGACGATGTCCAAGCACGGATCCCACAGCAGCTCGTGCTTGAGCACGTACCGGGGCGACAGGCGGTGCGGGATCGCGCTCACCAACATCGGGAGGGCGGTGTCGGCCATGCTCACGTGACGTACGAACACCAAACACGGGCCAGCGCTCGGGACCGGGCCTTCGACCTCGATACGCAGCCCGACGATCGAGACGAGCGCGCGCGACAGCGCCTGCGCCCACCGCCGCTGTACGATGACGTGGGCCGCCAGCCACCGGTCCCGGGGCGGCCCCGTGAGCCCCCACGCCCACAGCGCGCCGGACGCCAGCACCCCCCACGCCTCACACAACACGAACACCGAGATGAAGCCGAGCGCGCGCGTGACCGCGAGGCGGCGTGGGCGCAACGCGTCGATCACCAGCGCGACGCCGAACCACAGCGGGGCGCCGCCCACCAGCACCGTCGCCGCGATGGCGAGCGCGCTCAGCGAGATCGCCCGTCGCACCCAGGCCGTCGGCGGGCCGCCTCCCTGCCCCACGCGCACCTCCGCTCCCCGAGGTCGCTAGGTTACGCCCGATCGGCGTCACGAGGGCCGAACGCACCGTCCAAGAGGGCGTCCACGGCGGCGGCCGCGGCCGGATACTGGGCTGCGAAGCTCTCGTCGTGCGCGGCGCCCGCGATCTCGACATACGACGCCGCCGGCAACAACCGGCCGAGCGCGCGCCCGTGGCGCACGTTGATCAGCCGGTCCGCGTCACCGTGCAGCACGAGCGCCGGCCCCGACAGCGCGGCCGCGCGCGAGCGGGTGTCGAACTTGTGCCGCACGAGCAAGCGCGTCGGGTAGATCGGGAACAAGTCCGACGCCGCCTCGCCGATCGACAAGAACGTCGACTCGAGCACGAGCGCGCCGGGCCCGACCTGCTCCGCCAGCGCCGCGGCCACCCCGCCGCCCAAGCTCTTGCCGTAAACCAGGATTCGATCCGCCGGATAACCCGCCTCGATCAGCCAATCCCACGCTGCACGCGCGTCGAGCACCAGCCCCCGCTCCGACGGCGTGACCTTGTCCGACCCTGGATAGCCGCGGTACGCGACGACCAACACGTCGAGCCCCCGGGACGCCAACCACCCGTGCAGCTCCACGCGGTGCGCGAGCGTCTCGCCGTTGCCGTGCAGGTACAACGCCGCGCCCCGACCTCCTCCTCGCCGAAACCAGCCGTACAGCGCGGTGCCGTCCCCAGCGACGACCCGGACCGGGTCAGCGCCGAGCCCCTTGCCGACCATGTCCAGCCACGCGCCGTCGACGCCGGTGGGGCGCGGGAACAGCAGCCGCTCCTGCGCCAACCACAAGATGCCGCCCGGGATCAACCACGCGAGCGCGACCGACCCGAGCACGCCGGCGATCACGGAGCGCGCCGCCGCCGCAACAACACCACCAGCCCCGCCCACAGCTCCAAGCCCCCGAGCGGCAACGGCACGCTCGAGCAGCCGTTGTTGGGCACGTCGGCGCCTTTGCCGCAGCCCTTGTTGTCGGTCTCGGCGGGACCACCCTTGCCGCAGCCGCGCTGCTCGACCGGCGGCACCACGATCGGCTCCTGGTAGTTCGTCTCCCCCGGGGTCGGCGTGACGTCGACGAACCAGTCGCCGACGTCGTCTTGGTCGACGCCGTCTTCAACGCGCGCAAGCGACTGGGCCTCCTCGGGCTCCGGGGACGGCGGATCGGGCGTCGCGCCCACGTCGTCGGGGACGAGGTCCTCGTTGTCGCTGCCGTAGACGACCGTGTCGATGCGCGCGCCCTCGCAGTCGACGAGCCGCACCCCGTCGCCGCCGGTGCCGTTGCCGAGCGAGACGTCGCCGATCAGGTCAGCCTCGACCGAGAACTCGCCGCCAACCACCAAGAACCCTCCGGGCGCCAACGAGATGCCGCCCGGGAACAGGTAGTCCGGCGCGTCTTCCCAATCGTCGCCTTGCGTGGCGAAGATGAGCCCCCACCCGTCGAGCGACACCGCCGCCGAGCCCGGGTTGTACAGCTCCACCCACTCGAACCCGTCGTCGGTGCTCGTCGGGTTGGTGAGCAGCTCGTTGATGACGACCGCGCGGGGCAGCCCGGGCGCGCACACGACCGGCTCGATCTCCTCGTTGGCGGCGCCGGGGGTCGCGACCAGGGTGGCGGCGAAGTCGACGCCGCTGTCGTCGGTGTCGAAGCCGTCGCTGACCCGGGCGAGCGCCTCACCGTCGCCCGGCGTCGGCGCCAACGACGTCGCGGGGGTGCGGCGATCGTCCCCGACGCCGTCGGCGTTCTTCGGGTCGCCGTACGCGACGGTGTCGACCGCGACGCCGTCGCAGTCGAACAAGCGCACCGAGTCGCCGGCGGTGCCGTTGCCGAGCGAGAAGTCGGCGACCAAGCCGCCCAGGCCCGCCTTCGCGCCCATGACCACGAGGTAGCCGCGCGGCGGCACCACCGCGCCCGACGGCAGCGTGACGTCGATGTCGTCCTGGTTGTCGGCGTTCGAGCCGAACGCGAGGCCCCACCCTTCGACCGGGACCGCGGCGTTCGTCTTGTTGTACAGCTCGATCCACTCGAGGTCCGTGTCGGATCCGTCCGGGTTCGCCATCACCTCGTTCACGACGACGTCTCCGCCCGCGCTCGGCGTGCAGGTGGGCGGGGTGACCTCCGGGTTCGGACCACCGGGCGTGACGGTGCCCTGCTCCACGAAGTCGTAGGTACAATCGTCGGTGTCGAGGCCGTTCACGGCGCGTGCGAGCGACATCGCCGAGCCTGGGGCCGCCGGGACGTTGCGCGACGGGTCGCTGACGTCGTCGGGGACGAGGTCCTCGTTCTTCGCGCTGCCCCACACGACGGAGTCGACGACGTTGCCGTCGCAGTCGAGCAAGCGGGCGAGGTCGCCGTCGGTGCCGTTGCCGACGCTCGCCGACGTGATGACGTCCACCCCCGCGACCTTCGACCCGCCGAGCAGCAGGTACCCGTCGGCGGGGATCACGGTGCCACCCGGGAGCGTAAGGTCAACGTCGAACGCCGACTTACCGT
Source organism: uncultured Pseudomonadota bacterium (assembly GCA_903897935.1). Classification (GTDB taxonomy): domain Bacteria; phylum Myxococcota_A; class UBA796; order UBA796; genus CAIUDO01. The sequence continues at coordinate 3,618 of CAIUDO010000742.1, read as the reverse complement.
CGCCGGCGAGCACGAGGCCCCACCCGGAGACGTCCACCGGGGCGCCGGTGCGGTTGTACAGCTCTACCCACTCGTTCCCGGTGTCGGTGCCCTTCGGATCCGGCAGCAGCTCGTTGATCACGACGCCGCCCGCGCTCGGCACGCAGACGACGGGCTCGAACGGGGGGTTGGCGGCGCCGGGCGTCGCGTCGAGGTGGAGCACGAAGTCGTCGCCCGACAGGTTCGTATCGAATCCGTCCGAGAGGCGCGCGAGCACCTCGTCGTCGCCCGGCTTACCGGCGAAGCTCACCGCGACCGCCCCCGACTCGTCGAGCAGGAGATCGTCGTTCGAATCACCGTAGACGACGATGTCCGCCGGCACGCCCAGGCAGTCGAGCAGGCTCACGCTGTCGCCGTTCGAGCCGCTCGGCAGGGTCAACGCCTCGCTGAAGTCCGCCGGCCACGCGAAGTCGGCGACGACCAGGTGCTCACGCGGGGCGAGCAGCGTGCCGTCCGGGAACGTGAACTGGGTGGTGGCCGACGACGCCGACGTGCGGCTCACGATCGACCAGCCCGAGAGGTCGAGCTCGCCGGCGCCGGCGTGGTACAGCTCGACGAACTCGGTGCCAGCGTCGCCGTCGGACCCCGCCGGGTTCACGAGCAGCTCGTTGACGACGATCCCGGAGCCCGGACCCCCACAATCGGGGGGCGGCGTGGTGTTCGACAACCCCACGGTCGGGAACGGGTACACGACGAAGTCGAGGCCACACTCATCGGTGTCCACCCCGTCGATCACGCGGCCGATCGACTGCCCAGAGCCGGCCATCGCGACGAGCGACGTGGCGACGCCGCCGATGTCGTCCTCCCAGGCGTCGACCGAGTTGTCGTCGCCGTACACGACGGTGTCGCGCACGGTGCCGAGGCAGTCGAGGATCCGCAGCGCGTCGGCGTCGGACGCGTTGCCGAGGTCGAGCGTGCCGGCGACGGTCAGGTCCGCGCCCCCCACGAGCCCCTCGCCGATGACGTAGAAGCCGCGCGCCGGGATGACCGTGCCACCCGGAATCGTGGCCTTCGTACTGTATGGGGTTGCAGCGCTCTTGCCGCGCTGCAGCTCCCAGCCCGACACATCGACCGCGACCGCGGACGCGTTGTACAGCTCGACCCACTCCGCGAGCACCGAACCGTCGGACCCGTCCGGATCCGGCAAGAACTCGTTGATCCGAACCGCGACCGCGGTGTCACAACCGGCGGCGGAGGCCACGTTCGGGGCGACCAGCAACAACCACGTCAGCACGAGGCCTCCCAAGCACAGCGGCGACGTATCAGGACCGGGGCGGCGGTCAACTCGGCATAGCGGCAGCTTCGAGCGCCTGACGCACGATCGTCACCCCGGCGGGCACCACACGGGCGCGCCACCGTGGATCCGGCGGCGCGAACACGTCGCGGAGCCGCTCCCGGGCCTTTCGAGCGGCGGGCGCGTCCGGAGCGTCGTGGTGGTACGCCCGATTCTCGGCTCGTAACGCCGCGATGACGTCGAGCACCGACTCGGTCCCGAACTCGGCGGCCAAGACGTCGTACGAGCAGCCCGGCAGCAGCGCTTTGGCCCACGTGCCCATGCCACCGCGGATCGTGTACGACGTGCTGCCGGCCTGCCACGGCTCGACCAACCCGTCGAAGGCCCCGCCGAGCGCCGCGATCTCATCGGATCCATCGGCGTGGTCGGCGAACAACCGGTAGGCGCCGCGCTTGCCGAGGCCGGTGTGCAGGTCGATGTGGACGACCCGGGTGGCCTCCACGAACCAGCGCGGCAGCGCCTCCCGGAGGATGTGCACGGTCCGCGACGGGCGCTGGCCGCCGAAGAACAGCCCGGTCGGGAAGTCGTACTGCCCGCCGGCGACGGCGTTCTTGAGCGCGGGCATGCCGTGGCGGAGGATCTGCGCGGCGGCCATCGGCACGAACATGAGCCGGTCGCCGAGGGTCTCCGGGGTCTTCGGGTTGAGCAGGCCGTCCAGCGCCGCGTAGCCCGGCGGCGCGCCGGCGTACGGCTCGCCCGGGCGCAGGAAGTTGCGGTTCAGGTCGACGTTGTCTTCGTTGACCCGGCGCAAGAACGCGAACCCGTACGGGTTGAGCGCGTGCACCAGCACCAGCGCGGTGTCGGTAGGTGGGCGGTAGCCGGTGAGCGCGTCCTCCAACAACGCTGCTTGCACCGCGCTCCCGAAGAATCCTTCGACGCCGTGCAGGCCGCTCGACACGACCACCGCGCGGGCCGGGCGGCGCGACCCGAGCCAAGCGACATCGACGGTGAGGGGCGCGCCGTCGGGGCCGTCGACGCCGAGCGGGTGGTCCTCCATCGCGCAGCCGAGGGCGAGGGCGCCGCTGCGAAAGCGGGCGCGGGCCGTCAGGTAATCGGGCGAGAACGACGCGGCGGACATCAGCGCTCCACGGGCCCGCCGCGTAACGCGCCTGGGGCCGCGAGCGGCTTTCGGGGAACCACAACGCGCAGGCGACGCTCGCTTCGCAGGCTGGGAAGCGGCGCGCTACTTGGGCCGTCCTTCGAGGTGGAGTCCCCATGTCCACGGTGCGCATCCTCATCGACGCCGCCGCGCTCCACGAGCGCATCGGCGCGCTCGGCCGCGAGATCCGGACCTTTTATGGCGACGAGCCGATCGTCTGCATCGGCGTGCTCAAGGGCAGCTTCATCTTCATGGCCGACCTCGTGCGGGCCATCGGGGGCGACGTCCGGTGCGCGTTCCTCGGCGTCTCGTCCTACGAGGGCACGCAGTCGACCGGCGAGGTGCGCATCACCCACGACCTGGCGGCGTCCATCCGCGACGCGCACGTGCTGATCGTCGAAGACATCGTCGACACCGGCCTTACCCTCGCCTACCTCCGCCGCACCCTCGCCGTGCGCGGCCCCGCCACGCTCCGCATCGCCACCCTGCTCGACAAGCCCAGCCGACGGAAGCAGCCGGTAGACGTCGAGTTCGTCGGGTTCACCATCCCAGACCTGTTCGTCGTCGGGTTCGGGCTCGACCTCGACGAGGCGTACCGCAACCTGCCGTTCGTCGGCGTGTTCGACCCGGAGTCCTGACCATCCCGCCACGAAGCGGAAACATCGTCATCGTCCTGCCACCGAGCGCGCGCCGGTGTAACGTGCGGGCATGATCGCTCTGCTCGCGCTGCTCGGCTGCCCCACCCCAGCGCCCCACGTCACGCTCACGGTCCCGGCGCCCGCCGAGGCCCCCGAGCCCACCACGCCCGAAGACACCGGCCCGCCGCCGATCGAAGACGCCGACGGCGACGGCGTCCCCGACGAGGTGGACTGCGCTCCCTCCGACGCCGACGTGTTCCCGGGCGCGGCTGAGCGCTGCAACGGCATCGACGACGACTGCGACGGCCCGATCGACGAGGGCTTCGACGCCGACGGCGACGGCTGGCTGCCCGCCGGCGGCGTGTGCGCCGGCCTGCCCACCGCGCGTGACTGCGACGATGGCGACCCGGGCGCCTCCCCCGACGCCGCCGAGGCGTGCGACGGCGTCGACAACGACTGCAACGGCCTGATCGACGACGTGCCCGATCGCGACGGCGACGGGTACGGCACCGGCGCCGGCGTGCCGGTGTGCGGCGTCCCGAGCGGCT
>CAIUDO010000741.1 GCA_903897935.1 uncultured Pseudomonadota bacterium | reverse complement strand
GCTCGGGCCGCGCAGGAGGCTTCGGTCGCGCCACCCCCACCGCGGGCTGCGCGACCCAGGTCAGCGCGTCGCGGGTCGGGGCGGGCAGGTCCGCGGGGAGCCCCAGCGCGTCGTCGTGGGCGGCCACCGCGCGCAGCACCTCGGCGACGAGCCCGATCCGGTCGGCCAGCGCGTCGTCCCCCTCCCCGAACGTCGCCAGCGCCCTGCGCAACGCGCCCGCGACGTGCCGGGCGAGCGCGTCGTCGAGCCAGTCGAGCTGCTGCCTGGCGACGGCGAACGAGCCCTCGTCGCGGGATGCCAGCGCCTCGGCCAGCGCCTCGGTGATCAGCCGCTCGTAGACCCCCGGTACCAGCTCGGACACCTTGACCCCCCGCGGGCGCCCAGCCTACCAGGCGCGCTCCGCGGCCAGCCCCGCGAGGCCGTCGTCCCAGCCGATGACCGGCCGATAACCAAGCACCTCGCGGGCCGCGGCGTCGCGCACGGTGACGGTCGCCGAGAGCATCGCCATCGCCATCGCCGTGATGGGGGGGCGCACCGTCGGGCGGACCAGGCCCCACGCCCCTTCGACGACCGCGCCCCCGACCCGCCCGAGCCAGCCCGGCAACGAACGCTCCGGCAAGGCCCCCCCCCCGGGTCGCCACCAACCCCGTGAGCACCTCACGGATCGATCGGTCCTCCCCGTCCGTCACGAAGAAGGGCCGCCCGCCGACCTCGCTGCGCAGCGCCAACGCCACCGCCTCGACCAGGTTGAACACGTGACAGGTCGAGGTCCGGTGACACCCCCCGTCCAGCCACCAGAACCCCCCGCTCTGGACCGTCTGGAGCAGCGACGGCAGCACCGACCCGTCGCGCGGGCCCCACACCAGGCGAGGACGTAGCACGATCGTGCGCATCTCCGGGCCGTGCGCCGCCAGCACCAACCGCTCCGCGGCCGCCTTCGACGCGCCGTACGGGAACGGGTTGTCGGTGGGCAGCGGCACGGACTCGTCGACCGCGACGAGGTCCCGCCCGACGAACAGCGCCGCCTCGGTGCCCACGTGCACGAACGACGACGCGCCCGCCGCCCGCGCCGCCGCGAGGACCGAGGCGGTGCCTGCTATATTGACCTCGTCGAACCACGCTCGTTTGCCCCAATCCTCCGCGCGCGCCGCGCAGTGCACGACCGCGTCGACGCCCTGGAGGGCGCCCATGGGGATCGCGCCCAGGTCGCCCCGCGCCGCGCGCCCCCCGAGCGCCTCCACCGCCCGGACCGCGGCGTCCGACCGAGCCAGCGCCACCACCTCGTGCCCGTCCCGCACGAGCCGCTCGACCACGTGGCCGCCGACGAAGCCAGAGCCACCCGTCACGAACACCCGCATCGGACCCCCGAGGCGGGCGCCTACCCCTGCCAGACCTCGCGTTCAACCCTTGAGGCTGCGCTTCGGTATGCCGGGGGTGTACGGCCGAGGCGTGTCTGCGGAGGGGCGACGGGGCGGCGGCGGCGGCGGCGTACGATCCCGACGGTCGCCCCACAGCGGCACGCCCGGCGGACGCAGCACCACCACGAGCGCCACGCCCGCGACGAACCCGCCGATGTGCGCCAGCCACCCGACGCCGGGCTGGTCGGCGCTCGCCGCCAGGACCTGCACCAGCAACCAGCCCGCGAGCCCGACCACGGCGGGCAACCAGAACGCGATCGGCCCGCCCCACATCAGCAAGCGCGCGTACGGGAACAGCGCGAGGTACGCCCCCGAGACCGCGGCGACCGAGCCGCTGGCGCCGACCAGCGGCACCGGGCTCTCCGCGTCGGCGACGGCGTGCGCGAGGGCCGCGCCGACACCTCCGAGCGCGTACAGCGCCGCGTAGCGGGCCCGCCCGATCGCCCCCTCGACGCTCCGCCCGTAGATCCACAACACCCACGCGTTGCCGACGAGGTGCATCAGATCGCCGTGTAAGAACTGGTAGGTCACCGTGGTGAGCGCGGCCGGCGCCAACCAGAGCTCGTCGGCGAGCTCGAGGTCCCCGAGCAATCGCCCAGGGATCAGGCCGAACCCGAAGAACGCGTCGTCGGGCACCGGGAACCAGACCAATTCGGCGAACCCGACGACCGCACACACCGCCACGAGCAGCGTGGTGATCACGGGCAGGCCAACGTTGGGAGCGTCATCTTTGAGGGGGATCACGCCCGGCTCCTCCGAGCCATGAGCCTACCCCGAGGTCCCGCGCCTGCCGACGCCCGCCGGCCCGTGGTACGTGCGGGCGGCGTGGAGCGTCGGTGGAGACCCTCGGAAGGCACCTGATCGTCGAGCTGTACGGATGCAGCACGAGCGCCCTGGACGACCCCGACGCGGTCGAGGCCGCCATGCTCGACGCGACCGAGGCGGTTGGCGCCACCAGATTATCATCTTCGTTCCACAAATTCTCGCCGGGTGGTGTGTCCGGGACCGTCGTGATCGCGGAGTCCCACCTGTCGATCCACACGTGGCCGGAAGCCGGGTACGCCGCGGTCGACATCTTCACCTGCGGCGGCCTCGATCCGCGCCCCGGCATCGACGTCCTGCGCGGGCGCCTGGGCGCCTCCGACCTGCGCGCCCAAGAGCTGGTCCGCGGCCTGCCCGACGAGGTCGCTGCGGCGGGGGGCGCCGTCCGGCCCGGCCAGGTCCGCCTCGTCGCCGGCGCGCTCGGGCTGCACGGGCTCGAGCCCACCCCCACGCCCCACCCGCACGGCCTGGACCTCGCGACCGGGTGGTTCTACGCCCCACACGCCCGCGCCCACACCGTCGTCGGGCTGCGCGTGGACCGGGTGGTGCGCGACGAGCACGTCGGCGCGTGGCACCTGCTGGTGTTCGACCACGCCGCGCTCGGCCGCGTCCTCGTCGTCGACGGCGTCATCCGCGCCACCAGCGGCGACACCGCGCTCGCTGAGGCCCTCACCGCAGCGCTCACCGGCGACGTGCGCGCTGTCGTCGTGGTGGGCGACCTCGACGGCGCGGTCACCCGGCGCGCCCTGCGCGACACGCGCGCCCACCTGACGGTCGTAGGCGTCGACCCTGCCCTACGCGCGCGGTGCGCCGCCGACCTGCCCGACCCGCCGTGGTCTCACCCACGCGTGCGCGTCGCCGCCACCCCGCCCCCGGGCCCGTCGGTCGACGTCGTGTTGCTCACCGAGCCCGGCGACGCCGCCGCGTGGCTGCCGCTGCTCGACCCGGGAGGCGTGCTGGCGCACCCGACCCGCGCGCATGGCTCGGTCGGTCCCAACGACAAACACGTTCCTTACATGTTTGACGACCAACGATGGGTGGTGATCCGAGGCCGCTAGCCCCAAAACAAGCGCAGGGCCGAGCCATCAGCCATCAGCCATCAGCTTCCAGCTTGATAATCGCGCGATGGTG
>CAIUDO010000740.1 GCA_903897935.1 uncultured Pseudomonadota bacterium | reverse complement strand
TCGACGTGCGCGCCGTCCAGGGCGCGGGTGCGGTTGCCGATCCAGGGCAGGTGGGTGCCGAGGTTGTACCAACCGTTTCGCAGCGGGGGGACCTCGCCGACCGCCGACTCGTACTCGAGGTGCAGGCCCTCGTGCGACGTGTAGAAGTCGACGTTGCCGAGCTCGTCGAGGCGGCGCCCCAGCATGGCCTCGGTGAAGCGGATGCCGTCTTCGATGTTGCGGACGATCTCGCGGTACGACGCCGACGCTTCGGCGTGCTCGACGAACGACAGGTTCCAGATGCGCGGGTGGTGGAGGTCGCCGAAGCCGCCCGCGAGCAAGCTGCGCAAGAAGTTGAGGGTGACGGCCGAGCGGTAGTAGGCCTCCATCAGCCGCTGGGGGTCGGCGCGGCGGGCCTCGGGGGTGAACTCGGGCGAGTTCACGATGTCCCCGCGGTACGACGGCAACGACACGCCGTCGCGCACCTCCATTGGCGCGCTGCGCGGCTTGGCGTACTGGCCGGCGATGCGCCCGACCCGGACGACGGGCTTGCCGCCGCCGTAGGTGAGCACCGCGCTCATCATGAGGAGGACCTTGAGCTTCGCGTCGAGCACGTGCGGCTGGCAGTCGGAGAACCGCTCCGAGCAGTCGCCGCCTTGCAGCAAGAAGCGCTCCCCGCGCGCGACGTCGGCGAGCTGGCGCTTGAGCTTCTCGGCCTCCCAGCTCGTCACGATCTTCGGGAACCGCCGCAGCCGCTCCAACACCGCCGCCAGCGCCTGCGGGTCGTCGTACGTGGCCTGCTGCGACGCGGTTCGGCTCCGCCATGAGTCGGGAGTCCACGAGCTCGCCACGAACACCTCCGGGGCGACAGTGTGCCCCAGCCGCTCGGGGGTGACCAGCCCGGAGCGGCGCTCCCGTGCGTGAGGGCACCTCACGCGCGAGAGGAACGGCGGGATCGCGGCGTCGTCCGCCGGACGCGGATAGGGCGGCCGAACGGTGGAGGGAGCGAGATGGTGACTCAGCGGCGCGTGTGGTCGGTCCTTGGGAACGCGCAGCGGCTCGACGGCGGCGCGATGTTCGGCAACGCGCCGCGGGTCGTGTGGGAGCGGTGGGCGCCCGCCGACGCGTCGCACCGCATCGAGCTCGCGTGCCGGGCCCTGCTGATCGAGGAGATCGGGCCGCGCCCGCGCAAGATCCTGCTCGAAACGGGTATCGGCGCGTTCTTCCCGCCGGAGATGCGCGCGCGCTACGGCGTCGTCGAGGGAGGGCACGTCCTGCTGGACAACCTGGCGCGGGTCGGCGTCACCCACGAAGACGTCGACGTGGTCGTGTTGTCGCACCTGCACTTCGACCACGCCGGCGGCCTGCTCGCGCCGTGGCGGGAGGGGGCCGCGCCGGAGCTGCTGTTCCCGAGCGCGACGTTCGTCGTCTCGGAGGCGGCGTGGCAGCGGGCGATCCGGCCGCACGCCCGTGACCGCGCGTCGTTCGTGCCGGAGCTGCAGCCGCTGCTCGAAGCGAGCGGTCGCCTCGAGCGGGTCCCCGACGGCGCGACGTCGCAGGCGCTCGGGCCGGACTACGCGCTCCACCGGTCGGACGGGCACACGCCGGGGCTGATGCTCGTCGAGGTGCCGGGGGCGAGCCCGATCGTGTTCGCCGCCGACCTGATTCCGGGCCGCGCGTGGGTGCACCTGCCGATCACGATGGGCTACGACCGGTTCCCCGAGCGGCTCATCGACGAGAAGTCGGAGCTGTTGGCGTCGTTGGTCGCGCGCGGGGCGTCGTTGTTCTTCACGCACGACCCGGAGTGCGCCGTCGCGCGGGTGACCGTCGACGGGAAGGGGCGCTACGGCACCGCCGACGCCCGGGCGGAGCTCGTCGCGTTCGCCCCCTGAGCGGCCGCGACGACGAACGCGTCGACGAGGCCGTGCCCGAACGCCAACGCGTGCGCGGGCCCGTCGTACGGGATCTGGTTGCCGGTGATGAAGTCCGGGGTCGCTTCCGGGTGGGGCTGAAAGCCACGCACGGGCAGCTCGCGGTGCGCGAACGCCTCGACGGGAACGGCGTCCGAGGCGGCGAGCACCGCGCAGGAGCCGGGGAGGGATGTGACCATCTCGCGGTGGGACACCACCATCGACCCCGCGCCGCCCGGGCCCCACCACGGGTCGGGCGGGACGACGATCGTGCGGGCGCCGCGCAGCTTCTCGTGGTCGTCGCGCACGTAGCCGACGGTGCCGCCGAGCATCGTCGCGAGCAGCTGGTGGCCGTAGCACAAGCCGAGCATCGGCAACCCCGCGGCGAGCCGTGGTCGCAGCCACGCGATCAGGTCGTGCTGCCAGGCGAGGTCGTCGTGCACCGACGCGCCGCTCCCGAGCACGATGACGCCCACCAGCCCGTCGCCCTCCGCCAACAGGCTCGAGACGCCGAACAACGCGGGCAGGTGGTGGGTGACGGCGATGGGGGCGGCCCGCGCGATGCGGTTGAAGCTGCCGAGCTCGGGCTGGCGGGTGCCGGGATCGATGACGGCGACGTGGGGCATGCGAACTCCACGCCCGGTGTATTCCGCGTGGCGGCGCGCGCGTTACGCGACGACATCGCCCCCTCGTGCGGAGCTCGGTTGCCCCTGCGAATGTCCCGTCGGGTGTTGCTGGTCGGCGCCTCGGCGCTGGTGCTGGCGCGTGGCGCGTGGGCGGCCGACGAGGGCGTCGGCGTCTTGTATGGAGGTTGGCACGAGGCGATCGGCGGGGCGCTCGACGCGCTCGAGGGCGTGGTCGAGGGGCTCGGGCCCGACCAGGCGGCGGCGCTCGAGATCGTGCGGGATGGCGCGGGCCGGTGGGGCGCGCTCGGGCGGTACGGGCTGTCGTCGACCGAGACCGCGGCGCTCGCCGCCGAGCACGCGGGCCGCCTCGCCGACCAGACCGGCGCCGAGGCCGACGATCTCACGGTGGTCGTCAAGCTGTCGACCGTCGCTCAGGTGTACAACGTCAGCTACGGGCTCGGGCCGAACCTCGACGCGCTGGTCAAGCGCTACGCCGAGGTCGGGCGGCTGCTCGGGACGGGCGTGCTGCGGGCGCTGGTGATCGAGCAGACCCCGACCGGCAGCTTCGCGCTGGTGTACAAGCGGTACGGAGACCTCGACGGTACGCGGGTCGTAGCGGCGCGGCACCACAAGCTGCTCGCGCCGCACGGCCTCTCCGCGTCGTACATCCAGGAGCGGCACAACGCGATCGTGTACGACGGGACCACGGTGCGCTTGCCCCCGCCTCGGGTCGAGCCGCCGCCCCCGTTCGCGCC
>CAIUDO010000739.1 GCA_903897935.1 uncultured Pseudomonadota bacterium | reverse complement strand
CCCGCGAGCGGGTGCGGCAGTGGAAGAGCACGTTCGGCCAAGTCGTGACGTACTACCAAGTGTTCCCGGAGGTCGAGCGTGTGCTGGCCACGGAGCCGGCACCGAGCCCGCGGGCGGCCGAGTAGCGCCGCCCGTGGCCATCAGACGGCGGGGGTCGCCGCCGGGCGGCGCCGCCGTGGCCGGCGCTTACGCTTCGACGCGCCAGCGCCCTCCGCCGCGGGCTCGAGGTTCGTCGCGGGCGCCACCTTGTCGAGCACCCGCAAGACCTCGACGCCGAGCGCCTCGACCTGCCAGCTGCGTACGTCTTCGACCTCCGACAGCTCTTCGAGGTTCGTCGGCCGCGCCCGGGCGATGTTGCGCAGCACACCGTTGGACGCGACGCCGATCGGGGGCACGCCGTCGCGGTTCGCGCGCTCGTTGCGCCACTGCTTGAGCGCCTCGGTGGCTTCGTCGACCTTGGGGCCGACGAGCCGCGCCGGCGCGGACGCCTTGCTTGGCCGCGGGCCCGGCTGTGGCTGCAGGTTCGGCTCGGGATCGGCCAGCCCAGCGACCGTCGCCTGCAGGATGCCGCTCCCGAAGCGGCGCTTCATCATGGACTTCCCGGCGAACAAGGCATCGAGCGCCGACCCCGACGTCGGGCGCGCCCGCGCGACGTCCAGCAGCACGTGGTCCGGCAACACCTTGAACGGTGGGCGGTCCGAAAGACGAGCTTGTTCGTCGCGATACAGCCAGACGCGGCGGAGGACCTTCATCGCCGTCATGTCGAGGGCGCGGGCGCCCTTCACACGCAGCCACCCGTCCGGATCGAAGGTGCGCCCTTCCCACTCGCGACGCTCGAGCAGGCGGCACTCCTCCTCGACACGCCGGGTGCGCCCCGACCGATCGAGGCGCCGCACGAGCAGCTCCCGCAGCGCGAGCAGGTAGTGCGTGTCGCCGCGCGCGTACTCGATGTGGTCGGGCTCGAGCGGCCGGCTCGCCCAGTCGTGCCGCTGGTACTTCTTGTCCATCCGCACACCGAACGCGTCGTCCACGAGGTCGGCGAGGCCGATCTTCGGGGTGCCGAGCATCTGGGAGGCGATCATGGTGTCGAAGATGTTGTGGATGGAGAAGCCGAAGTCCCGCTTGAGGCTCACGACATCGTAGTCGGCGCCGTGGAAGATCTTCACGACCGAGCGGTCGGCGAACATCGGCGCGAGCGGTGACAGGTCCGGGACCGCGAGCGGATCGACGAGGTAGTCGCGCTCCAGGTCCGAGAACTGGATCAAACAGACCTTCTCGCGGTAGTGGTGCAGCGAGTCACCCTCGGTGTCGACGCCCACCGCGCGACTCCGCGTGAGCGCGTCGGCGACCTGCCGCAGCGACGCCGGGTCGTCGGCGATCCAGAGTTCCGTTTCTGCGTACAACCGTGGCTCCTGGCGCGCTCACGCGCGGGGCGTGGTAGCTAACGCTCGCGAACGACGCGCGCCCTGGATCGACCGAGGATCGCGCGACCGGAGGGCGCGTGCACCCGGAACATACCCCAGTGATGGAGGCCGTCGCCGCGCTGGCGCGCACGTTCGGCGATGCGCCGCGCTCGGCGATCGTGCTCGGATCGGGCTTGGGGGCCCTGGTCGACGCGATGGAGGTCGAGGCGTCAGCGCCGATGACCGAGCTCGGGCTGCCCGGATCGACCGTGCCCGGCCACGCGGGTCGCGTCGTCGTCGGGCGCCTCGACGGGCACCGGGTCGTTGTGTGCGCGGGGCGCGTCCACCTCTACGAGGGGCACGCGCCGGCGGTCGTGGTCCGCGCGGTGCGCGCGCTCGCGAAGTGGGGCGTCGAGGAGCTGTTCCTCACCTGCTCGGTGGGCGGCATCCGTGACGGCCTCACGCCCGGCACGGTCACCGTCGTCCACGATCACGTCAACATGCAGCGATCCAGCCCCCTGACCGGGCCGGCGTTCGGCACCCGCTTCCCCGACATGGGCACCGCGTACGCGCCGGCGCTGCGGGCGCGCCTGCACCAGGCGGCCGAGCGCGCCGGCCTGCGGCTGCCCGAGGTCGTGCTCGCGGCGATGCCGGGCCCCGCGTACGAGACACCCGCCGAGATCCGGATGCTTCGGGCCATCGGGGCGGACGTCGTCGGCATGTCCACCGTGCCGGAGGTCCTGGCCGCCGCAGAGCTCGGGCTGCCGACCGCCGCCGTCGCGGTGGTGTCGAACCTCGCGGCGGGCTTGTCGGACGGCCCGCTCAACCACGAAGAGGTCACGGTGGCAGCCAACCAGGCAGCCAGCGCGTTCCTCCAGGTCCTAAGGGGAGCGCTTCGCCATGACTGACACGCTCGAGCACGCGTACGACCACCCGGCCCCAAACGGCCGACTCGTGCACCATTACGGGCCCAACGTGCACATCTTGTCGGACCCGTGGGCGCTCGGCGTGTTGGGGCGCTTGTGCAGCCCGAGCACGCACCCGCCCATCCTTCACGATCTCGTGATCGCCTGTTACCGTCGGCTGTTCAACGCGGTCGCGGCCGAGCAGCTCCCGTCTACGATCCGCCACGTGCCGACGCGGATGGCGGCCAACGAACCCCGCGCGGTCGCCACGGGGAGCGCGCTCGATCCTACGCACCAGGTCGTCGTGGTCGACGTCATGCGGGCGGGCATCTTGCCGTCCCAGGTGCTTCAGCGCGAGCTTCTGTGCGTGATGGATCCCGAGCGCGTGCGGGTGGACCACCTGCTCATGCAGCGGGTGACCGACGCCGTGACGGGGCACGTCAGCGGCGTCGACCTGCTCGGCGCCAAGATCGGCGGCTCCGTCGACGGCGCCACCGTGCTCATCCCCGACCCCATGGGCGCGACCGGCGGCTCGATCCACGACGTGATCGCCCACTATCGGGCCCACGTCGGGGAGCCGCGCGCGATCGTGTGCTTGCACCTGATCGTCACCCCCGAGTACCTCAAGCGGGTGACAGCGCTCGGCCCGACCGTGCAGATCTACGCGCTGCGGGTCGACCGGGGCTTGTCGACGCCCGACGTGCTCGCGGCGGTCCCCGGGGAGCGCTGGGCCGAAGAGCGCGGCCTCGATCCGCACGACTACATCGTGCCGGGCGCTGGCGGGGTCGGCGAGCTCATCTACAACGCGTTCGTGTAGGCCCTCACCCACCGCCTGCGTGATCGCGCACAGGCGGCGCCCGGAACGTCCAGAATCGGTGGGACAAGAAGTTGAACGCCGGGGCGACGATGAGCGCGACGAACACGCCGAGCGCGTAGTGCGCGCCGAGCGCCCGCGCGCCCTCGATGACCGCGACGTTGATGCCCCACCCGGCGACCGTGACGAGCCAGAACCGAAAGAACGCCGCTCCTTCCATCTTTCGCTGAAACGTGAGCGCGCTGTTCAACACGTAGGAGACCACCGTGCCGACCGCGAACGCGACGGTGGTGGCCACGATCGTGTGCGCGCCGGCGAGCTCGACGAGCCCGAACAACACGGCCGAATAGCTGCCGGCCGAGAACATGCCACAGAACACGAACACGGCGGCTTGGACGCGGATGTCGGTTCGGTCGAGCTTCACGCGGCCTCGCCGCGAAGACGTACCGCGGTGGCACGCGCCGTGCACACCGGAGCGGCTGGAGGGCACATGGACCCGAACACCGGTTTGCCGTACTTTCGACGGGTCGTCGTGCCGAGCGACCTCGGCCCCGGCGCCGAAGGCGCGCTCGCGCACGGGTGGGCCGTCGTGCTGCGCGCGCGGGCTACCCTGACCGTCGCCCACACGGTGGCTGCCAACCACACCGCGGAGTGGCGCGCGCTGCCGTCGCCGCGCGACCTGCTCGAGCGGTGGGGCGTGCTCGCGCCAAACGCCGGGGTGGAGGCGTACCACAACCTCGGCGTGCGGGTCGAGCTGCTGGCTTGGTCGGGCGAAGCGGACGGCGCGCTGACCGATCGGCTCGGCGGCGACCCGGCGGACCTGCTGGTCCTGGCGACGCACCCGCGGCACGGCGTCGACCGGCTGCTGCACCCGTCGGTGGCCAGCGCGATCGCGCGCCACGCCTCATGCCCGGCGTTGTTCTTGCCCGACGGCGCGAAGCCGTTCGTGTCGACGGCCGACGGCGCGGTGACGTTGCGCCGCGTGCTCGTGCCCGTGGCGCGAGCGTCCGGTCAGCAGCTCGCGATCGACGCGCTGGTGGGCCTGCTCGAGACGCTCGGCGCCCAGTCCGTTCAGATCGTGCTGCTGCACGTCGGCGCCCGCACCGGGTTCCCAACCGTGTCGCTGCCGGCGCGGCCTGACTGGTCGTACGTGAACGAGGCGCGCGACGGCGACGTGGTCTCGGAGATCCTGGCCGCCGCTCAGGCGCACCGCGTCGACCTGATCGTCATGGCGACGCACGGACGCGACGACCTCGCCGACCTCCTGCGCGGCAGCCGCACCGAGCGCGTGGTGCGCTCGGCGACCGTCCCCGTGCTCGCGGTGCCCGCCTTCGCCTGACCGGTGGCGCCGTCAGGGGTCGCACCGGGAACGCCCCCTGCCGCTGCCGCTGGTGCCTACCGGATCAGCGACGGCGACGCAGGACGGCGACCGACAGCACCAACGCCCAGGCCAAGCTCGGTCGGCCAGACGTCCCGCACGAACACCCCGCCTCTTTGCTCACGCCGGAGTCGTCGGTGTCGTCCGATTCATCCGTGTCGACGGAGGGCTCTGTGTCCTCCGGGGCGCCCGTGTCGCCCGGGACTTCCGTGTCGCCCGTTTCGCCCGTTTCGCCCGTGTCACCCGGCACGCTCGTGTCGCCCGTGTCGGCTGGGACGCCGGTGTCGCCCGTGTCGCTCGGACCGCCGTCGTCGGGCGCGTACGCGGTCTGCAGCCGAAACGCGCCGAACGGGGCCGCGTCCACGAGCCGCGTCCAAAAGAAGACGGAGCGACCGTCCGCTCCCGCCACCACCACGTTGCCCGCGGGCACATCATCGGCGTCGACCACGGTCCCCGCGACGTCCCCGACCGCGCCGGTCACGTCGACCGTCGTCGCGTAGACGTCGCCCTCGCCTGGCTCCAGCGTCGGATGAGCACGCCAGTCCGTCCAGGCGACGACGTAGGTGGTCCCGTCCCAGGCCACGTCCGGATCGAACTGCTCGTTGCTCTGTGACGAGATCACGAACCCGTTCGCGTCGCCGACGAGCGCGCCGCTGTTGTCGACGAATCGACCGCGGACGTCGCCGTTGTCGCTCCACACGATCAGCGCCCCGTTGCCGTCGGTCGCGACGTTCACGCCTGACTCCTTCGCGACCGAGCCCGTGGTGCGGACCAGCTCCTCGGTCGTCGGCGTGCCGTCCGCCGCCACGAGGGTGAACACCGCGTCCCGCAGCCCGCTGTTGTGGCTGTGGCGATGCGCCCAGGTCACCAGCCACCCGGTCCCGAACGCGCTCACGTCTGGCTTCTCGGCGTAGTTGCCACCGAGTAGACGCGGCGCGCCGTCGAGCCGCACTCAGTCGACACCCGTACGCCCTGGAGCTGATTCGTGTCGTAGGTGACGGGTACGACCCCCGCGACGAAGAAGTCGCCCGCGGTCGAGGCGGCCACCGCGCCAGCGGTGCCAGTCAGCATCGCGATCGGA
The DNA here is from genome assembly GCA_903897935.1 of uncultured Pseudomonadota bacterium. GTDB lineage: Bacteria > Myxococcota_A > UBA796 > UBA796 > CAIUDO01. The sequence goes on along the minus strand of CAIUDO010000739.1, from coordinate 693 downwards.
GAGGAATCCAGCACGGTCCCATCGGGGTCCACGCGCACGCCCACGATCCCGTTGGCAGCGGTGGTGTCGTCGAGGTCCGTCCAGACCACCAACCAGACGCTGCCGTTCCACGCCACCGCCGGCTCGGAGTGTCCGACGCCGCGGGCGATCTCGATCGGTCCAGCGTCGACGGCGACGCCGCGCGCGTCGGTCCGCCACGCCAGGATGGCGGTCTCATCTGCGGTCTCGCTGGTGGCGACGACGAGGTAGCCCTCCGAGCCGCCGGCGACCGCCGGCTCCGTCTGCGCCGGGGCGCCCAGCGAGACGTCGTGGATCGCGCCGAGGGCTCCGTCGACGCCCACCGTGAGCGCTTTGAGATCGAAGTCCGACCGCGCGCCGTAGGTTGCCCAGACGCTGATCATCTGGTCTTCCCCCCCGCCGAGGGTGGGCGTCCGGGTGTAGCCGTAGGCTCCGGTCGTCTCGAGCCAGGTGTCCAGCGCACCCCCCTCATCGACCAGGGACACGGCGATCGACGCCGCCGCGCCGTACTCCCAGCCGACGCGCCACGCCCCCACCATCCAGGCCACGTCGGGATGGACGTCTAGCAGCCTGAAGGGCATTGCGCCGCGGGGTTGCACGTTCGGTCGTCCTGGGGTCGGTGCGATCGGAGGTTCGCCGATCGTTATGGCTGACCGGATTGGCCGCCTTCACGTG
>CAIUDO010000738.1 GCA_903897935.1 uncultured Pseudomonadota bacterium | reverse complement strand
GGGCGCGGGCGCGGCCGGAGGCGTCTCCAGCGGCGCGTGCGCGGTCGGCGTCCGCGAGCAGGCGATCGAGCTCACTCATGACGGGTCTCCGGCGCGCGGGTGCACCACGACGCCGCGCGCGGGGTCGGCGACCGCCTCGTCGAGGGTGGCGCCGTCGAACCACCAGAGGGCGTCGCGGGTGTCCGCGGGCGCGGCGGCGTCCGGCCCGACCGCCACGTCGGGCCCGTCTCCCGTGACGAGCCGCCACGGGCCGTAGTGTGCGCGCACGATCCGCAAGAACATCGGCGGGACCACGCGGCGCAGGTCGAGCAGCACCGACGACGGCACCAGCGCGACCCCGCCGACCGCCTCCACCCACCACGCGCCCGGCGCCGGGCGGGCGGCGACACACTCGAGCTGCGCCTCTTCGACACGGCCGGACGCGACCGCGGCCCGACCCCCGCTGGCCAGGGCGGCGGCGCGCGCGCGCTGGCGCCCGGCGTGCGCGAGCATGAGGCCAGCGGGTGTGCCGAGCCCGCCGAGCATCGCCACGGCTGCGAACGGGCCCTCCGGGGCGCCGCTCGCGACGAAGCCGAGCCCGATCAACGCGGCGACGCCGAGCAGCCCGGACGACGCCCACCGAACCGCGCGCGCCTGCGCCTCGATCGCGCTGACGGCGCGCTCGACCAGCAGCCCGAGCCTGGCCGTCTCGTCATCCGTCGCGCGCCGATCCGTCCACCGCATCGACCCCTCGGGCGTGGTCGCCGTGCCGTAATCCTGCGGACCGCCGCACGCTTGCCTCGGTACAGGCGCGCAGCTACCCGTACGCGACCGTATGGAGGCGCCGTGTGGATGCTCGTCGCGTTGGCCTGTCAGGGCGGGAAGGTGGGCGATACCAGCCCGGTCGTCGAGACGGGTGCGCCGGGCACCACGCCGGAGGACACCGCCCCGTTCACGGAGACCGAGGACACCGAGCCCACCGGTGAGACCGAAGAGACGGAGGACACCGAGGAGACGGAGGACACCGAGGAGACGGGCGAGACGGGGGAGACCGGAGACACCGAGCCGCCGCCGCCCACCGAGTCCCCGGACTACCGCCTCGCCGGGTCGTACCCGGTGGCGGACGCGGACGGGTCGGTCGAGGTCGGGAGCTGCGAGATGTCGTACGTCAGCTACACCCCGATCGGGGCGCCGGACGCGCCGTGGGTGGTGCTGTCGCACGGGTTCCAGCGTTCGTCCGAGAACGTAGCGGAGCTCGCGGCGCACCTGTCGTCGTGGGGCGTCACGGTCGTCACGCCGCAGCTCTGCCACGCGACGATCTTCGACGCCGACCACGAGCAGAACGGCGTCGACCTGGTGGCGTTGGCCGCGGCGCTCGGCGCACCTCCGGGCACGTTGTACGTAGGCCACTCGGCGGGCGGCCTCGCGTCGTTGGTGGCGGCGGGCCGCGACGCGGCGGCGGGCGCAGGCCTCGGCCTCGATCCGGTCGACACGGACGACATCGGGCTCGACGCGGCGCCGTCGCTCGGCGTGCCGTACGACGCGCTCCTCGGCGAGCCGTCGTTCTGCAACTCCGACCGCAACGGCCTGGACCTCGCGTTCGCCGTCGCGAGTCATCGGGTGTTCGCGGTGACCGAGGCGGATCACTGCGACTTCGAGGCGCCGACCGACTGGCTGTGTGAGCTCGGCTGCTGGGGCACCAACGACGCGTTCTCGGACGACGAGATCCGCGCCACGATCGCGGGCATGACCACGTCGTGGAGCATGTGGCGCTCCGGGCTCGACCCCGCGGGCGCGCAGTGGTGGACCAGCGGCGAGACGTGGCACGACGCGCTGGTGGCGGCGGGCGCGATCGCCCCGAAATGACGGCTCCGCGGCGCACGAAGGAGCAGTGGGCCGAGGCCGCACTCGACGCGCTGGCGCGCGGCGGGCTGGCGGCGGTCGCCGTAGAGCCGATCGCGCGTGAGCTCGGCGTTACTAAAGGAAGCTTTTATTGGCACTTTCGTAGCCGTGAGCAGCTCATCGAGGTCGCGCTGGCGCGGTGGGAGGAGCAAGGCACCGAGGGCGTGATCGCGGCCGGGAGCCGCCACGCGGACGCGCGCGGCCGCTTGCGCCGGCTGTTCGAAGCTGCGCTCGAGCGCCCGCGGGAGGGCTTCCTCGTCGTGCACCTCACGGCTGCCGCCGCCGATCCGCTGGTCGGCCCGGTGCTCGAGCGGGTGACCAAGGCGCGGGTGGCGCACGTCGCGGCGTTGTATCAGGCGTGCGGGCTCGCGCCGGCCGACGCGACGCACCGGGCGGTGTTGGCGTACGCGGCGTACCTCGGCCTGTACCAGGCGCTCGTGGCGGTCCCGTCGTGGCGCAACGACGATCGCGGGTCGTGGGTGCAGCACGCCATTCGCACGCTCGTGCCCCCGGAGCATGGGGTGCGCTCGGGCGAGCGGTGAGCGTCGATGCGCGTTGCCGATCACGGAAGGTGATTGCGGTCAGCGGTCAGCGGTCAGCGGTCAGCGGTCAGCCGCGCCGTTAGCGGTCAGCGGTCAGGCTGCTAGCAGCCTGAAGGGCATTGCGGACCGAGCCCGCTGAGCGAGGCCCGTGCGAGGGCGGCGAGGCTCGGTCAAACGCAGTTGACCGAGCCGTTCGCGAGGAGG
>CAIUDO010000737.1 GCA_903897935.1 uncultured Pseudomonadota bacterium | reverse complement strand
CCTCGACGGGTTCGACGCCACCGAGGCGGGCGGCCCAGACTGCGACGACGACGACGCGGACGTGAACCCTGACGCGGTCGAGGTGTACTACGACGGCGTCGACGCCGACTGTGACGGGTCCAGCGACTACGACGCCGACCGCGACGGGTTCGACGCGCTCGCGTACGGCGGCGACGACTGCGACGACACCGACGCGCTGGTCCACCCCGACGCGGTCGAGCTGGCGAACGGCGTCGACGACGACTGCGACGGCGCGATCGACGACGGCACCACCACGTTCGACGACGACGGCGACGGGTTCACCGAGGCGGCCGGCGACTGCGACGACGGCGACGCCACCGTGTTCCCCGGCGCCGAGGAGCTCCCGGACGGCCTCGACAACGACTGCGACGACGAGATCGACGAGGGCACCGGCCTCGCGGACGCCGACGGCGACGGGTTGTCCGACGCCGAAGAGGCCGAGCTCGGCACGAACCCGCTCGATCCCGACAGCGACGCCGACGGCTACGGCGACCTCGAGGAGGTCAAGGACCCGCTCGACCCCGTCGACACCGACGGCGACGGCACGATCGACGCGCTCGACAGCGACGACGACGGGGACGGCATCTACACCGTCGACGAGGACGCCTACGACATCGACGGGGACAATCAGCCCGACACCGACGTCGACAGCGACGGCCTGCTCAACTCGCGCGACACCGACAGCGACGGCGACGGCGCGCTCGATGTGGACGAGGGGGTCGGCGACGACGACGGGGACGGGGTGCCGAACTTCCTCGACGCTGACGGCGACTTCAAGGGGGGGGCGTGCGGTGGCTGCGATGTGCCGGGGGGGCCGCAGGGAGCGTGGCTGGTGCTTGGGGCAGCGGGGCTGCTCGCCCGCCGTCGGCGCGGCTAGGCCATGCGGCGGTGGGGCGCGTGCGCGCTTTTGGGCTGGGCGGCGCCGGCGTGGGCGCAAGAAGGGGGCTTCGACGCCCGCGGGTTTCACGCCGCGGGCCACGCCGGGTACCCGCTCGGGTGGGTGACCCTGGAGACGCCTGATCCGGGGTGGGAGGGGGCCGCCAGCGCGGGCGTCGTGTTCGACTACGCAGACGATCCGCTGGTGGAGTTGATCGTCGACGACACGATCCCGGTGCTCGACCAGCTCCTGACCGGGAACTTGGTCGTCGGGGCGTCGATCCTTGGGGCGGCGCGCGTCGACGCCGTCATGCCGGTCGTGCTGTTCGGCGTCGACCAGATCGGGACGTTCGCGGCCCCGGGTGACGCGCGGCTACAGGGCACGGTCGCGCTGGTCGACCGGGCGCGGGCCGGGGTGGGGGTGTCGGTGTCGCCGATGGTGTGGCTGCCGACGGGCGCCGCCGCTCGGTACGTCGGCGACGCTGGTGTCGGGTTCGGCGGCGTGGTGAGCGCGGGCGCTGAGGCCGGTCCGGTCGGGTTCGTCGTGAACGCGGGCGCCCGGACCGGGCCGAGCGCGGTCGTGCGCAACATCGAGTGGGGCACCAACCTCTTGGGGGGGGTAGGGGTCGCGCTGCGGGCGGACGATCAGACGTCGATCGGGGCGGAGGTGCGCGGCGCGCCGTCGGTGGGCGGGGGCACCTACGGGTTCCCGGTCGAGGGCCTCGCGCACGTGCGTCGGTTGTTGCCGGGGGGTTTGTGGGCGATGGTCGGCGGCGGCGCCGGGCTCAGCGG